>JAGVOB010000089.1 GCA_020052955.1 Candidatus Omnitrophota bacterium
AGCGAAACGAGGGGAACAATAGCCGGTTCCTTCGCAAAAGCTCACCTCAGTACCGAGCACTTCGGTGCGAGGCAGGACACTGAGCAAGGCGAAGTGCAGTATGAGCCATACGGAAACCTATTATGGAAGGCTCTATCGCCTGCTCTCAACTCCTACAAGAAGGGCCTAACCCCTTAGAGGATGGGTCTAATCCAACAAGGATAGTCCTTCCTGGTACCTCTTGAGGAAGGGACTAATGAAAAATCCGGGATAAACAATAAGATATGCCCAAACTTGATAAGGCCTACGATATAATTGTTATTGGGGCAGGCCATGCAGGCTGCGAAGCAGCCTTGGCCACCAGCCGAATGGGGCTCTCCACACTTCTTCTTACAATGAACCTCGATACTGTCGCCCAGATGTCATGCAATCCCGCTATCGGCGGCCTTGCTAAGGGGCATCTGGTAAGAGAAATAGATGCCCTCGGAGGCGAGATGGCAAGGGTCATAGATAAAACCTGTATCCAGTTCAGAATGTTGAATAAAAGCAAGGGCCCCGCTGTATGGGCGCCGCGCGCCCAGGCCGATAAAAAGGCATATCAGCTTGAGATGAAAAGGGTCCTGGAAATACAGCCGCAACTGGAGATTAAACAGCAGATAGTCGAGTCATTGCTGTTAGACGGCAATATAGTTAAAGGCGTAAGGACTCATAATGGCATAGATTTTTTCGCTAAAATTGTGATAATTACAACGGGAACATTTTTGCACGGTCTCATACACGTCGGAGAGGTGTCTTATAGCGCAGGGAGGCTGGGCGATTTGGCCAGCCTCGGCTTAGCCGAGAGCCTAAAGAGAACGGGCCTTACAACCGGTAGACTAAAAACCGGTACGCCTGCCAGGGTAAACCTGAAGAGCATAAAGCTGGATGCACTTGTTGCTCAATACGGCGACGATGAGCCTCAATCCTTTTCCTATTCCGCCGAGCGAATCCCCCAGAATCTCATAGCATGCTACTTAACCTATACGAATGCAAATACGCATTCTATTGTTTTGGATAACCTTAGCAAATCTCCGCTATATTCGGGGAAGATAACGGGGATTGGGCCAAGATACTGCCCCTCTATAGAGGATAAGGTGGTTAAGTTCAAAGATAAGGCGAGACATCAGATATTTATCGAACCAGAGGGTATAAATACAAATGAGGCATATTTAAACGGAGTATCCACAAGCCTCCCGCCAGGGGTACAAACGGATATGCTCAGGAGCATAAAGGGCCTGGAGGATGTAGAGATTATGAGATTTGGCTATGCCATTGAGTATGATTTTGTTTTCCCTACGCAATTAAAGCCCTCCTTAGAGACAAAGATAATCGATAATCTTTTCCTCGCCGGCCAGATAAACGGTACAAGCGGTTATGAAGAAGCGGCGGCACAGGGATTAATCGCGGGCATAAATGCCGCGTTAAAACTAAAAGGCAGGGAGTCGCTTATTCTAAAGAGGGAAGAAGCATATATCGGGGTATTGATAGATGATCTTATTACTAAGGGCACAACAGAGCCATACAGGATGTTTACATCAAGGGCAGAATACAGGCTCCTCCTCAGGCAGGATAATGCCGACGAGCGTTTGATGCACTACGGTTTTAACCTGGGCCTCGTCAAGGGAAGCCTCTTTGAAAAGACAATAGATAGAAAGAAAAAGGTATCTAAATTTATAAGCTACCTAAAGACGGAGCGCAGGGATTGCCACACGCTTGCGCAGCTTCTCTCAAGGCCAAAGGCAAGGCTTGAAGAAATGGATATTAAAGAAGAATTTAAGGCAGAATGCCTTGATAAGGAGATAACGAGAAGGGTAGAGTTTGAGATAAAGTACGAGGGGTATCTTAATAAGCAGCTTTCCCAGGTCTCCAGGCTAAAGAGATTTGAAAATAAAAAAATACCCGATGAGTTCCCCTACCAGAAAATAAAGGGGCTTAGAAAAGAGGCGATTGAAAAGCTAAACAGGATTAAGCCTGTTTCTGTAGGGCAGGCATTAAGAATTTCCGGAATTTCTCCCTGCGACATATCTTTGCTGTTGGTATATTTAGAACACGCCAGCAGGCTGAAATGAAAGGATAGACCATTCTGGTACTTTTAGAGGAAGGGTCTAACCCACAGGGATAGGCCGACATCTTTCCATTAAGGTCGGGCCCAAGATTCCGCAAAAGCCTTTGCGGAATCAAGCAAAAAATAAACGCCAGCTGGCATTTTTTGCTTGACACAACAGCCCGCGTTGATATAATATCACAAAATTAAATAAATGTTCCACGTGGAACATAACCCCTTTGAGGTACGGTAGCGTATGCCTAGAGTTATATCGGTTTGCAACCAAAAGGGCGGGGTTGGTAAAACTACCACTGCTATAAATATTTCAGCATATCTTGCCTGCTCGTCTAAAAAAACACTTTTAATAGACATAGACCCACAGGCAAACGCTACAAGCGGATGCGGGATTGACAGGTCGGTTATTGACAGCAGCATATATGATGTCCTCCTTGGAAATAAGGATATAAAAGATTTAATGCTCCCAACCCAGATAGAAGGGTTCTCCATTATCCCCTCTCATCCTAATCTGACAGGGGCCGAGGTAGAGCTTATTTCGCAGGAACAGAGCCAGATGCGGTTGAGGGAAGTCATTTTGCCTATTAAGGATTCCTTCGATTTCATTATAATAGACTCTCCGCCATCCCTAGGAATTCTTACGGTTAATGCCCTTGTTGCAAGCGATTCTGTTATAATACCAATCCAGTGCGAATATTATGCGCTTGAGGGCTTAACACATCTTTTAAATACCATAGAGCTTATAAAAAATTCCTTAAACCCCTCTCTAGCTATAGAGGGGATATTATTAACCATGGCTGATTTCAGGACAAACTTGACCAATGAGGTTATAAACGAGGTTAGAGAATTTTTTAAAGGAAAGGTGTACCAGACGGTTATCCCAAGAAATATCAGATTAAGCGAGGCGCCCGGGTTTGGTAAGCCAGCTGTTCTATATGACAACGAGTCTTTAGGGGCTCAAAAGTATCTCGAGCTATCCAAGGAGATTTTAGGGGTAGAGCTGCAAAAATCTGATGTAACTAACTTAAAATAAAGAGATTATGATGCAAAGACGATCACTCGGCAAAGGCTTAAGCGCCTTAATCCCACAGGTGGAACCAGAAAAAACAGAAAAAATAGTTGAGTTAGACATAGGGCAAATAAGGCCAAATAGGTACCAGCCCAGGGAAGATTTTGACGAGGAGAAGCTTAAGGAGCTAGCCGATTCAATAAAGACAAAGGGGATAGTTCAACCAATAGTTGTAACTCATTTAGATAAAGACAGTTATGAAATTGTTGTAGGGGAAAGAAGATTGCGTGCGGTTAAATCACTGGGTTTTAAGACCATTCCCGCAATCATAAGGAAGTTAGAAAACCTCGACCTGTTGGAATTTTCGTTGATTGAAAATCTCCAGCGGCAAAACTTAAACCCCATTGAAGAGGCAAAGGCCTTTGCAAGGCTTATCGGTGAATTCGGATTCACCCACGAAAAGATAGCCCAAGCTGTAACTAAAGACAGAGCAACAGTTTCCAATACATTAAGGCTCTTAAACCTGCCCAAAAAATTACAGGAGGCGGTTTCTTCTGGAAAGATTTCAATCGGGCACGCAAAACTTCTTCTTTCTGTTGAGGATGAAGCGCAAAGGCTAATGCTATTTAATCGGGCTATCCAAAAAGGCCTTTCAGTCAGGGAGCTGGAAAATCTTATAGGTAAAAGGGCGCCTAAGAAGCACACCATGCAATTTCATAAAGACCCTGAAATAATTTCGCTGGAAGAGGAGTTGCAGCGGGCATTGGGAACAAAGGTAAGGATTTTTCATAAGGCAAAGAGGGGCAACATTCAAATTGAATACTATTCTCTAGGCGATTTGGAAAAATTAGTCTCAAAACTTGTTTCATTAAAATAAAAGGATTTAGCAGGTGAGGATGAAAAAGTCGATTAAAGTCATTTTAGGACTTGCAACTTTATGGCCGATTTTATACATAATAATTTTCCTATCGTTCTGTTTTTATCAGGTTTCTGCTGTTCAAAATGGAGGACTTTCTCCGGGCAGGCCCATGTTTGGTTTTTTCATGATCTTTTATATGCATATTTTGACGATGTTGTGGGTTGTTGTTTTGCTAGTAGTATTTATGTCTAATATTTTTAAAAATAGCCAGATCACAAAGAATAAGAAAATGCTCTGGGTGGCAGTCCTGTTTTTTGGTAATATCATAGCGGCGCCTATTTATTGGTATCTTCATATTTGGTCCGATTCAAAAGAAAGAGTTGAAAAAAGACCTAAATTGTAGGATAAAAATTAGAAATGAATCAACAAACACTTATTTTAATAAAGCCAGATGGTTTAAAAAAATCATTGACGGGGAATATCCTTACCCGCTTGTCGGAGACAAAGCTGGAGATAATCGCGGCGAAGATGGTCAAGGTCTCAAAAGAACTTGCCGAGGAGCATTATAAACATTTGAGGGATAAACCATTCTTTGAAGAGTTGATAAAGTATATAACCGGAGAACTCCACGACAGAAAAAAGGTGCTTGCAATGGTATACTGGGGGGAGGACGCTATCACCAAGGTAAGGGAAATAGCAGGTGCGACCAACCCGGAGGAGGCAAACCCGGTATCTATAAGAGGCCAATACGGAAGGATTACCACAAAGGGCATCTATGAAAATGTCATACATGCGTCCACAAACGAGGAGGATGCGGAAAGAGAAATAAAACTGTGGTTTTCTCCAGAAGATATAATTATGGACCTTTACCCGGTAAAAGTCATTATACTGGAGAAGGTTCAGAAAAAAATTTGGGTATAGGTGTTTTATGGTACCTTTACATCAAAAATCAAACTGCCCCTAGAAATTGCAAAGCAATTTCAGGGACTGAGTCCTGGAAATTCTACGAATTTCTCAGGGCAAAAATCAAAATTACAATGCAAAATGCAAAGATTAGTTTACCTTGCTTGTTCTTCGCCCCTATTTTTTATTCTATAATTTTGAATTTTTATATGTCATTTTGATATTTGATTTTTAATATTTGATATAGTAGCAGTATTTAGTAGATAAAGCAATATAGGGTTATAAAGTTTAACTCAATAACGCAATAACCCAAGCAGCTCTATAACTAACACGGGAGATTCAATTTGGTCCGTTCAATGACAGGATTCGGGAAGGCGCAGGTTAAGAGGGATTTCGGTATTATATGCGCTGAGATACGATCGTTTAATCATAAATTTTTCGAGATATCCCAGAGGCTGCCCGCAAACCTCCTTGATTTTGAGGACCGCATAAAAGAGCATATCCAGACAAAGATAAAACGGGGCAGGTTCAACCTCGTTTTAACCATGATGGATTCCCTTGGTGAGAACCTTTCAAATAATAAAAAGGAGATTTTTATAAATAAAGAACTCGCCGCCCGATATCACATGGCCCTTTCCGATTTAAAAAAACGCCTCGGCCTGAAGGAAGAGCTTTCGCTCTCCCAGATAATAGCGCTTCCTAATGTACTAATTTTTAAGGAGACTCGTGAGGATATACAGAAAATATGGCCGGCGATTAAATCAGTTATCGACATGGCTATGGGTAATCTTATAGCAATGAGAGAAAAAGAGGGCAGGTACCTTTATTTAGACCTTTCCAAGCATATAAATGCAGTAGAAAGATCCGTCGACAAAATTGATAAATTTCAGCCGGAGGCTATAGCGCATTTTAGAAGCAGGTTGCGGCGAAGGATAAGAGAGCTTACCAAAGAAAATTCTTTGGATAGGGGAAGGCTCGAATCGGAGGTTGCGGTGTTCGCCAGGAATTCAGACATCGAAGAGGAGCTTACAAGGCTAAAGAGCCATATAATTAATCTTAAAAGGATATTGAAAGAAGGCAATGAGCTTGGCAGAAAGCTCGACTTTATAGCCCAGGAATTAAATAGAGAGATAAACACCATAGGCTCCAAGGTCGAAAGCTTTAAGGCTTCAAGAGAGGTTATCGAAATAAAATCCTGCATAGATAAAATCAGGGAACAGGCGCAGAATATAGAATAGTCCTATGGTGCGTTGTCTACTAAATAGAGTTATCATATTAAATTCAAATATCAAAAATCAAATATCAAAATGACATATCAAAATCCCCGCCTGCCAAAGAACTCGTTAG
>JAGVOB010000186.1 GCA_020052955.1 Candidatus Omnitrophota bacterium
ACGCATTGAAATTACGTAAGTTATGATGCCGCAAAAGTTATGACTATTACTATTTTAAAAATAATCTCAAACGAAAATATTTTTTAACAAAATACTGATGATAACTCTATTTAGTAAACAACGCACTATATGAAGGTAAAGCTTGCTAAAAATTCCGGTTTCTGTTTCGGGGTAAGGCGCGCCGTTAATATGGCCATAAAGGAACTAGAGGTTGAGAATACCAAGGGAATATATTCGATAGGCCATATCATACATAACAGGGATGTTGTTGATGACCTCTCCCGCAAGGGGCTAAAGGTGATAGAGAATTTAAAGGATGTTGATGGTGGCACCCTTATAATTCGTTGCCATGGACTGGCTGCTTCGGTAATCAGTGAGGCTAAAAATAAGGGACTAAAACTCATTGATACTACGTGCCCTTACGTCTTCAGCTCCCACAGGATAGTAAACAGCCTGTTGAAAGAGGGATACAGTATTATTGTAGTGGGAGATAAAAACCATCCCGAGATACAGGCCCTTTGCGATACAGATGATATTGTAGTGGTAGATGAGAATACGGATTTTGACTTAGTTAACATAAAGTCAAAAAAGGTAGGGCTTATTGCGCAGACAACACTTCCTTTTAATTTTTATAAAAAAGCTATAAGAGCTTTTTTAAAAAAAGGATTCGTAGAGCTGCGGATTTTTAACACTATATGTAATGACACTAAAAAGAGGCAGCTTTCGGCCAAAAGGCTGGCAAAATCAGTCGACTGTATACTGGTGGTAGGGGGAAGGTTTTCTGCCAATTCAAAAAGGCTTTACCAGATTTGCAAGAAGATAAACCCGCGCGCCTATCATATTGAGAATTCATCAGAGCTTGATGAAGGCTGGTTTTTAAAGGAAGATAGCGTGGGTATAGTAAGCGGTGCTTCCACACCCGATTATATAATTAAACAGGTAGCTGATAGGATTAGGAATATAGATATTTCTTGTAAAGATAAGAAAGTTGTTGTAAAATCTTAAAAATCAAATAAGTTTATAGAGTTCATTGAGTTCATAGGGTTTATAGAGTTGAGAGCTTAAACCAACTCAAAAAACTCAAGTAACTCAACAGAACTCAAAAAGGAGATGATTTTATAAATGACAAAGTCAATGGAAGAGAATAATAATAAAATGGAGCAGGGAAACGAGGACATAGCAAAGTATTACGAGGAATCCCTAAAGGACATAAAAGAGGGCCAGATAGTAAAGGGAAGGATAATAGCGATAGGCAAGAATGATGTTTTAATAGATGTGGGGTATAAATCAGAAGGGTTAATCCCGCTTATCGAATTCACAAATGCCAAAGATTTAAAGGTAGGAGATGAAATTGAGGTTCTCCTTGAGCAAAAAGAGAATGAAGACGGAATGGTGGTTATATCTAAGGAGAAGGCCGATAAGACACAGATGTGGGATAGGATTATAAATGCTAAGAAGGAAGGGGATATTGTAGAGGGTGTTATTATGAAAAAGGTAAAGGGCGGCCTTACCGTTGATATAGGTATAGAAGCTTTTCTCCCTGCCAGCCAATCATTCCTCAGGGGCCCTTTCAACCTCGATTCACTTCTTGGCAAACCCACAAAAGTGAAAATTCTTAAGATAAACAAGATGAGAAAAAATATTGTAGTATCAAGAAAAGAGGCTCTTCAGCTTGAAAAAGACCACGCGAAGTCAAAAATGATCGATGAGTTGACGAAGGGCGAGATCCGACGTGGGGTCGTAAAGAATATAACAGACTTCGGCGCCTTTATTGACTTAGGCGGGGTGGACGGGCTTCTGCATATCACTGATATGAGTTGGTCAAGAATAAGCCATCCTTCGGAGATGCTGGCAATAGGCGACTCAGTTGAGGTGATGATTTTAGATTTTGACAAGGAAAGTATGAAAATATCATTAGGGCTTAAGCAGAAGACGCCGAGCCCGTGGGTGAACGTGGAGCAAAAATACCCTGTCGGTTCAAAGGCTAAAGGAAAGATTGTGAATATTGTGCCATACGGAGTATTTGTCGAGCTCGAGAAGGGCCTGGAGGGCCTTATCCACATCTCTGAATTTTCCTGGTCAAAGAAGATTACAAACCCGCAGGAAATGTTTGCAATAGGGGATGCGGTTGAGGCGCAGGTGATAAGCGTTGACCAAGCGAATCAAAAACTTTCGCTCGGCATAAAACAGCTAGAGGTAAACCCCTGGGTAGAGTCAAAAACAAAATACCCGATAGGCTCAGTCGTAAAGGGAAAGGTGAGAAACATAACCGACTATGGCGCATTTATAGAGCTGGAAGAAGGGATAGACGGCCTTATCCATATTTCGGATATGTCCTGGACAAAAAGAGTAAACAATCCATCCGATATATTAAAGAAGGGCCAGAAGTTAGAGGCGGTGGTATTGAATATTGACCCGGAAAATAGAAAACTTTCCCTGGGCCTTAAGCAGCTCTCACCTGACCCCTGGCCGGATATTATCAAGAAATACCCGCTGGGAACGCCCGTTGAAGGTAAGGTAGTAAAAGTGACCACCTTCGGTTTATTCATAGAATTTGATGAAAACTTTGAAGGGTTACTCCACATCTCAGAGCTTGAAACAGATCCATCCTTAAGCCTTGATAAGCGTTATAAAGCCGGAGATCAAATAAAGGCCTTAGTATTAAAAATTGATGAGGAACAACGAAAGATAGCGCTTACAATGAAGGGGCTACAAACCATTTAATTTTACCCTTGACTTTTGCATTTTTTGTGGTATATATTATAGTAATTAAAAATACTTTTAAAAAGATATTAAATAGCAATTTTTGTATAAACTAGGGGGTAATGAAATGGGCAGGCAACCAAAGAAAATTAATAATACTATTAGATTAATCCTCTCAATAATATTCCTTTTGACCCAGTTAGGCATCGATATAAGACCAGTTCATTCAGCCTTGCCGCAGATGCTTCCGCTGCCTAATCCTAGCGAAATAACTATCCCAGAGGCATATGGCAAGATTACGGAGGCGTTTAAGGGAGATTCGGATAAGCTGGTATTCCACATACAAGACCTTCATACCAACCCCGAGGCGCAGCTTAATTCAGCCAAGATAATGGAATACCTTATGAATACCTACGGAGTTAAGCTTCTTACAATTGAAGGCGAGGCTACGCGGTTTAATCCAGAGTGGATTGCTAATGTGTCATTGATAAGACCGATAAATGACAAAATGGCAGACATATTATTAAGGGCAGGCCTAATGACAGGAGAGGAACATCTTTATGCTACGCAATATCCCAAATATAAGGATGTAGTTTTCTGGGGTATTGAGGATAAAGACTCCTACCGGAAAAACAGAGAGGTTTTTAACAGGATGTATCCCAAGATAAGAGAAAACCTAAGGCTCTGCGATAATTTAAAAAGGACGCTGGATAAGCTAAAGGAAAAA
Source organism: Candidatus Omnitrophota bacterium (assembly GCA_020052955.1). Classification (GTDB taxonomy): domain Bacteria; phylum Omnitrophota; class Gorgyraeia; order VGKN01; family VGKN01; genus JAGVOB01. The sequence goes on from JAGVOB010000186.1 coordinate 3,431, forward strand.
ATTTATCCCGAGGAGGCGCTGGAGCTGGATGAAAAACGTACCTCTTATGAGGAAAAGGAGCTTGAGGTAAAAGACTACACCTCGTTTCTCACAGAGCAGGCGAAGCAGAACGGAATAGACCTGTCCAAATTTGAGAACTTTTCCATATTGGCCAAATTGGTAGATATCCAGGAGAAATTGGAATTTTCAAGGGTGGATAAGGAAAGGACGCTGTTATTTGACGGCCTAAGCAAGGTTTTGACTGAAGAGCAGTCCAAGGAATTGATGGATAAAGTTAAGGAGCAAAATGAGGGCAAGCTCACCGCAATAGAATTCTATTCATACCTAAGGAATACCGCTACGGATAACGGGCTAAACTTTTCAGAATATCCCAGCATAAATACGTATATGGAGTATATCGCTACCTCAGATAAGCTGGACAATACCCAGCTCTTCAAGGAGCTGACGCAGGTTGAAGACGATATAATAGGCTCGTTGCTTACTACGGATGAGCAAAAGCGGCTGGCAAGATTTTCAAAGATCGTGTCTATTATGAAAAGGTCATTTGACATAAATATGTCAAATGAAGACCTTGACTTTTATCAGAAGAATAAGGAGGATTTTAAAATACAGGCGTTTAGCGACTTTATAAAGGAAACCGCGATGACGCACAACATAAGATATTCTCTTGACCCAAGCATCTCCCAGCTTGACGGCAGGTTGCTTGAGCAGGACGAGTTTTATGAAGTAGTATTAGTAAGGGACGAGGCAATGGTAAACAATACCGTTAAGAGGATGGATGAGACAGGCACAAATATCACCATCCAGCCAATCGGCGGCTTCCACACAAAGGGCATGATGAAGATGTATAAGGAGAAGAATATATCCTATGTCGTAATCTCCCCCCACGTAACAAAGGAGTTTGACGAGGAGGGTTACAGGAACATTTTGCTTGATAAAAGAAAAACCGTTGAACAGCTAATAAGTGAATATGGCGGAACGTTAAGACCAAGTGGAGCCACAACTAGCGCAGAGACAAGAAAGGATGCTGTTGCCCTGGCTGTTTATCTTGCAAGGGATATGTTTAAAGATGATATGCTCCCTGAAGAGGCTGTAAGAGCGGCTTTGATGACCATAAACCCTGACTTTGCCAATTTATTGGCACAAAACCCGGAATTTACGGAGATAGTTGCTGATTTAAGGAACGAGAAATCAGGCGTTGCTTTTGATGATTTAACCCAGCCTGAAAAAGATTATTATCAAAGCCTCAATATTGACCTTTCTGATGTAATCTTTGTAACAGGCTTTGGCTGGGCAGCAGCCGCATTATATGACAAAGCCAGCAAGAAGAGAATAGTCCATCGCTGGTGGGGTCTTGCAGGTATAGTAAATAGCAAAATCGGTACTACACCAGCTAGAGGTAAGTGGGTGGCCGCTGCTATAAAACATATTATTGATGGTCACGAGGGGTTGCATAGAGATAATCCAGATACAGATGAGAAAGGTGTTTTAAAGAAAGAAGTTGATTTATTATTGGCAAAGCCGGAAGAAGAAAGAGCAGATATTATTATGGGGATGCAACATCTAACTGAACATATAGCAAAGCCACATTTTGTCGGTGATAAGTATATACAATTTGTCTTTAAATCAGTTAATGATGATCATAATTTAAAGCAGGCAAGAAGGGATATGATAGATAGTATTGACGGCGTTGTCTATGGCTCACGCACAATAGTCGAGCTTGTTGAAGGGCAGGAAAAAGAGGCAATTAAAGAGGCTGTTATAGATGGAGATGGTTTTGCAAAGATTGCAACAAGCATAAATGTTCGGATACCTCAGGATATAATCGCCTTTGACGTGGCAACCCTGCTCGGCACGAAAGGCCCAAGAGACTTGGCAGGACTTCGGGCTATTGCCGACAAATTGCAGGGCAAAACTATTTATTTAATTAATACTTATGACGATCGTCTAAGTAATAGGGATATTGAATTATTGTTAGGACTTGAAGGAAGCGGGATAAATTATGAGGTTGTTCCCGCTACTATAGCTACTGCTCCTACTTGGTCAAAAGCATCCTCCGTCCAGCAATTCGTAATATTAAAAGATAATTTTGAAAGATTTGAAAAGGTACTTTCAGTTATCGGGAAGAAGCCTATTTTTGTTGATATAAATGATGCAGAAGAGCCCACCCCCGTTATTTCTATCTACAGCATACTCCTTGCATTGGGTCTTGTTTTTGATGAGGCAACGCTTGGAAATTTGGCTAAGTATTTACAGCAAGGCGGCGCAAATGATAATTATTCCGCAGTTATAGGCGCGCAACCAGCACAGACATTTGGCGAGCAGTATCAGAAATTCTTACTCGAAAGAATCCAGAGGTAATAGTACTTTTTGTTAATTTAAAAAGGGGTCAGAGTGGTTTTAAACAATTCTGGCCTTTTTTTATTTTCTGTCAAAAAAGGGGTTTTTGCCGAGGGCACAGAGGGGAATACCGATAGCAACCTTGACTTCCTTGGGCAGGATTCCTAACTCAATAGCATTTATCCCTAATGAATACATAACCCTGTTATCAGCCCTGTTGTCTGCTGCAATTGATACGGCAGAGCCAACTGCTATTCCTAAATCAAGGGTATTAAAGGCGCAGATGGCATTATGAAGGGTTGCCTTTTCGCAGCCCTCATAGCCACAGAAGTTGCAATGGGTTAAGTTAACAGGCTTAATCCTTGTCCCTATCAAAACCACGTAAGGAGCAACTTTTAAATTCTCGGCATCTCGCACAAAGGAGGGCTTGTTTTCCTTCAGGCCTATTTTTTTCATCCTCTGGATAAGGCGTGACTTTTCTTTTTCAGACATTATCTTTGTAACTATATTATCAATTCCCTTTGCCTTAGGCGCAGTGCGCGCCGCTACGCACATAAGTTTGGCAACGGTCAGTAAGGCGTCTCTTTCGTGTTTCATATATTTCTCCATTTTCCTATGTTTTAATTTTATCTGATTTTTCAGTTAAGTCAATAAAAAGTATTAGGTTTAAACAAGGTTAAGGTTTAGACCCTTCCTTAAAAGGATTAGGAAGGTCTATCCTCGTAGGATTAGGTTTAGGTTGAGAATTATTTTTCCTTAACCTTTTCCTTAACCTAAGCCTTATTTTTAATACATTTGACAATCCCCTTTTCTTAATGTTAAAATAGCCCAACTATGGAAAAAGATATAAAAAAACAACTTGAAATTATTAAAAGGGGAACATCCGAGATAATATCCGAAGGGGAGCTCAAGGAGAAGCTTGAGCATTCTATAAAGACAAAGACTCCCCTTAGGATAAAGGCAGGTTTTGACCCTACTGCGCCTGATATCCATTTAGGCCATACCGTCCTTTTAAGAAAGTTAAGGCATTTTCAAGAGCTTGGCCATAAGGTTATTTTTCTTATAGGGGACGCGACCGGGCTTGTTGGAGACCCCTCAGGGCAGTCCCAGATGCGCAAAACCCTGACATGGGAGGAGGTAGAAAAAAATGCAAGGACCTATGAAGAGCAGGTGGGTAAGATATTAGACACTAAGGAGAAAAGCCTCTTTGAGAGAAGGCATAACAGCGAGTGGTTTTCCAAAAGGGGCCAAAAAGAGAAAACTGTGCATCCCTTTGCCTTTGAGCAGTTTGTTGAGCTTGCCCAAAGATATACTGTTGCCCGCCTTTTAGAGAGAGATGATTTCCAGAAAAGATTGAAGGAGAATAAGCCGATAAGTTTTCTGGAGCTTTTCTATCCCCTTATGCAGGGTTATGATTCCGTAAAGCTTGAGGCTGATATAGAAATAGGCGGAACAGACCAGAAGTTTAACCTCCTTGTAGGGCGCGAACTCCAGAAGGAATATGGCCAAGTGCCCCAGGTTGTTATTACCATGCCGCTTTTGGTGGGGCTGGACGGAATAAACAAGATGAGTAAGTCCTTCGGAAACTGTATAGGCATAAATGAGCCCCCAAGAGAGATCTTCGGGAAGGTTATGTCTGCCTCAGATGAACTTATGTATAAATATTACGAGCTTCTTACGGATGAAAACATGGAAGAGGTTAAGAAACTTCATCCTATGGAGGCAAAGAAAAACCTGGCCTATTTGATAGCTAAGAATTATCACGGAGAGCCCCAGGCAAAGCTGGAAAAGAGGAATTTTGAAGAGGTATTTCAGAAGCGTAAGGGCCCGAGAGATGCGCCGCTTAAGAAACTGCCGCCAGGGGTGTATACTTTAAATCAGGTCTTTGATATGGCAAGGGAGGAATTCAGGAATATGGGGGTTGATTCGCGCAGTAAGCTATTAAATTTACTGGAACAAAACGCAATAGAGGTAGGCGGAAAAAAAATAGCCGATGCAAATTCTGCCTATTTTCAGGCGGGCAGTCAGCATCTCTTGAAGGTAGGAAAGCACAAATTTTTAAAGATAGACACAACGTAAAAAAAATTAATTAAATGCTTGACAAAAAAAATGAATTCTGGTATATATGTAACACTTAAGAAGTAGAGGTATTTGACACATTCGGCGGCTCCGGAAAAAGGTATAGCCGCACTCAGTGTCAACTAATCTTTTGACAAGAGGATATATTGATAATATTTACTTCATCCAGATTTGGATAAGAAGTAGGTAGGTGAAGGATTTGGTGTTAAGAAATGGCACCTTCACGGTGCCATTTTTATTTCTGTTCTTTGAAATCTTGTGTGAGAAATAGCCGGCCAGACAGACTCAAAGGTGTAAAAAGTAATATTTTGGAGAGTTTGATCCTGGCTCAGAACGAACGCTGGCGGCGTGGATTAGGCATGCAAGTCGAACGATCTTTTTTTGGCTCTTTGGGCCGCAAGGCTTGAAGAATTGATTAAAGAGAGTGGCAAAAGGGCGAGTAACACGTGGGTAATTTACCCCCATAGCTGGGATAACTCACCGAAAGGTGAGCTAATACTGGATATGACCACGGCAGGGCATCCTGCTGCGGTAAAAGGATGGTTGAGGCTACGCAAGTAGCATGCTTTCATATGGGGAGGAGCCCGCGTCCTATTAGCTAGTTGGTAGGGTAATGGCCTACCAAGGCGACGATGGGTAGCTGGTCTGAGAGGATGGTCAGCCGCACTGGGACTGAGACACTGCCCAGACTCCTACGGGAGGCTGCAGTCGAGGATCTTTTGCAATGGGCGAAAGCCTGACAATGCGACGCCGCGTGCAGGATTAAGGCCCTCGGGTCGTAAACTGCTGTTGCATCGAATGAAAGCCCTGAACAAGAAACGGTTCAGGGTTGACAGTACGGTGCGAGGAAGCCACGGCTAACTCCGTGCCAGCAGCCGCGGTAATACGGAGGTGGCTAGCGTTGTTCGGATTTATTGGGTGTAAAGGGCATGTAGGTGTTCCGATAAGTTTCTGGTGAAATCCCCCGACTCAATCGTGGAACTGCCTGAAAAACTATCGGAATTGAGTGCAGAAGAGGAGAGTAGAATTTCCGGTGTAAGAGTGAAATCTGTAGATATCGGAAGGAATACCTGTGGCGAAAGCGACTCTCTGGTATGATACTGACACTGAAATGCGAAAGCTAGGGGAGCAAACAGGATTAGATACCCTGGTAGTCCTAGCTGTAAACGATGGACACTAGGTGCTGGTTCCTTTAGGAATCGGTGCCGTAGTTAACACGTTAAGTGTCCCACCTGGGGAGTACGACCGCAAGGTTGAAACTCAAAGGAATTGACGGGGGTCCGCACAAGCGGTGGTGCATGTGGTTTAATTCGATGCTACGCGAAGAACCTTACCAGGGCTTGACATGCTGGATGTAGAAACCTGAAAGGGCAACGACCTGTTAAATCAGGAACCAGCACAGGTGCTGCATGGCTGTCGTCAGCTCGTGCCGTGAGGTGTTGGGTTAAGTCCCGCAACGAGCGCAACCCTTATTCTTAGTTGCAATCCAGCCCTTTCGTAAGAAAGGGTTGGAGCACTCTAAGGAGACTGCCTCGGACAACGAGGAGGAAGGCGAGGATGACGTCAAGTCAGTATGGCCCTTATGTCCTGGGCTACACACGTGCAACAATGGCCTGCACAGATGGATGCCAAACCGTGAGGTGGAGCAAATCCCAAAAAACAGGCCCCAGTTCAGATTGAAGGCTGAAATTCGCCTTCATGAAGTAGGAATCGCTAGTAAGCGCGGATCAGCTATGCCGCGCTGAATACGTTCCCGGACCTTGTACACACCGCCCGTCAAGCGATGGAAGCTGGGGGTACCCGAAATCGTGTATCCAACCCTGATTCTCAGGGAGGAAGACGCCTAAGGTAAAACTAGTGACTGGCGCTAAGTCGTAACAAGGCAGCCGTACCGGAAGGTGTGGCTGGATCACCTCCTTTCTAAGGAGTTAATTATCTTGCCAGCTATTTCTCACATTAGATATTTATAAGATACGAATGAGGTCCCAACCTTCGCAAACCAGGGTGAGGGCATGATTCTTTTGAGCGAAAGAAGTGTAAAGGGCCCATAGTTCAGTGCCGAATGCAGTTACTCAAAGTAGATAATCTTCGGCATCCCGAAGAGACGCCTTAAAAGACAGCACCATTCGGGATTGGTTCAAAGGTGTTCGCTATGGGCGTAATGATTTAAAAATTCGGGCCCATAGCTCAGTTGGTTAGAGCACAGCCCTGATAAGACTGGGGTCAGTGGTTCAAGTCCACTTGGGCCCACCATCCGCCTAAGGCGGATGTCCCGAGCAGCGCGAGGGACTAAGAAGCGGATTTCCCCTCGTTTCAAAAAAAATGCGAGAAATAGAAACTCGGGATTAAATTTTTACTTTGTAAAAATTTAAGGGGCAGTAGCTCAGCTGGGAGAGCACCTGATTTGCATTCAGGGGGTCGGGAGTTCGAATCTCCTCTGCTCCACCAGTTAAGGGACCTATAAAAAAATTTTATACATTCGCGGTCAGAAAACCGGACCCATGCCCTCCTTTGAGGGGGCTAGGGTGCGGATGAACAATGGCCGCTCAGTATGAGCCATACGGAAACCTCGGATGTATGGAAGGCTTTATGGATTTCTATAAAGAAATCCAATTTCGTTCTTTGAAAATTGAATATGAATAGGGTAACTACAATTTGTGGTCAAGCTACAAAGTGTTCATGAAGGATGACTTGGCTAGATTAGGCGAAGAAGGACGTGGTAAGCTGCGAAAAGCTTCGGTGAGTCGCAAACAAACTTTGACCCGGAGATGTCCGAATGGGGAAACCCATCCGCCGTAATGGGCGGATACCCCGGTCTGAAATTCAAAATAGGGCCGGGGGGCGATACCAGGAGAACTGAAACATCTAAGTATCCTGAGGAGTAGAAAGCAATAGCGATTCCCATAGTAGCGGCGAGCGAAAAGGGAACAGCCCAAATCCTGTCTGCGTGATAGGCTATATCCGTTGCAGATGGGAGGTTGTTGGGCTCTGTCGGATTTAAGGTATAGATAGATCGGCCTGTTAAAAAATCTTTCACATAATCGAATAGTGTGGAAAAGTTAGCCCCAGAAGGTGATAGCCCTGTAGATTAAATGTGAAGATCAGGCTGGACAGAGTACCAGAGTACTACGGGACACGTGGAACCCCGTAGGAATCCACCTCGACCATGAGGTAAGGCTAAATACTAAGTCTAGACCGATAGTGAAGAAGTACCGTGAGGGAAAGTTGAAAAGAACTCCGAAAGGAGAGTGAAATAGAACCTGAAATCATGAACATACAAGCTGTGGAAGGGCTATGGTCGTCGCAAGGCGACAATGCCTGACCGCGTACCTTTTGCATAATGAACCGGCGAGTTACTGTGTGTAGCAAGGTTAACCCCTTTACGGGGGGAGCCGTAGCGAAAGCGAGTCTGAATAGGGCGCATCCCGAGTAATCGGGGTCCAGTTATACGCAGTAGACCCGAAACTGAGTGATCTACCCACGGCCAGGATGAAGCCCAGGTAAAACTGGGTGGAGGTCCGAACCTGTCAGTGTTGAAAAACTGTGGGATGAGTTATGGGTAGGGGTGAAAGGCCAATCAAACTCAGAAATAGCTGGTTCTCCTCGAAATAGCTTTAGGGCTAGCCTCATAATAGTTGAATATAGGGGTAGAGTGCTGAATGGGCTAGGGATCATACCAGATTACCAAACCCAACCAAACTCCGAATACTATATTTCAAGTTATGGGAGTCAGCCTACGGGGGATAAGCCCCGTGGACAAAAGGGGAACACCCCAGACCACCAGCTAAGGTCCCTAATGCAGGCTAAGTGGCAAAGGATGTGAGTTTACATAGACAACCAGGATGTTGGCTCAGAGGCAGCCATCATTTAAAGAGTGCGTAACAGCTCACTGGTCGATTGCGAACTCGCGCCGATAATGATCGGGGCTCAAGCCTGCTACCGAAGCTGTGGTCCGCCATGATTCGTGGCGGAGGTAGAGGAGCGTTCTGTCCCACTGTGAAGGCAGACCGTAAGGACTGCTGGAGAAGGCAGAAGTGATTATGTCGGTATAAGTAGCGAAAATGCCGGTGAAAAATCGGCACGCCGAAAATCTAAGGTTTCCCCCGCAATGTTAATCAGCGGGGGGTTAGTCGATCCTAAGCTGAGGCCGAAAGGCGTAGGCGATGGATAGCAGGGTAAAATATTCCTGCACCGTTTAAGTAGCGTTACCAATCTCTCAGTGACGCAGAAGGTTAAGTCATCGGCCGGTTGAATGTGGCCGTTTGGGTTTTTAGTCCGCCTTAGGCGGATGAGAAATTCGAGGAGCCCAATCCACGGAAAGGGCGAACTGACCTATACCATACTGCCAAGAAATAGCTGGGCAGATGAGTTGCTTAAGCGCTCGTACCGCAATCCGACACAGGTAGATGAGCTGAAAATGCTAAGGCGCTCGATAGAACCCTCGTTAAGGAACTCGGCAAAATGGCCCCGTAAGTTCGCAATAAGGGGTGTCCGCCGCAAGGCGGATCTCAGTAAAGAGGCCCATATGACTGTTTAGTAAAAACACATGTCTCTGCTAAGTCGATGAGACGAAGTATAGGGACTGACACCTGCCCGGTGCTGGAAGGTTAAGGGAATGAGTTATTCTTAAGCGTAAGCTTAAGGAGAAGCTCTGAACTGAAGCCCCAGTAAACGGCGGCCGTAACTATAACGGTCCTAAGGTAGCGAAATTCCTTGTCGGGTAAGCAAACGCAAGCCCGTCCTGGCTTATAACGGTGGAGCCTAAAATGTTGTCTCGTCACAAGGCGGGATGTTAAAATTATGGTGATACCGTGGGAAGGCCGAATTCTCTCGGCCCCCGTAACGACTGAAGGCAATAAGCCTGAGAGCTGTAAAGCTCATACGCCGGGGATTTCCTAATGAGGGGGAATGGACGTTAATTCGTATCTATCAGGTTATGCTGACACAAATTCGGTTGGGAGATACGGCCGAGTTTTTCAGTCAGCCAAAATAATAATCGAGCCGAAGTATTAAGAATGTTCCAAAGACATTTTAACTGCGGTTCGATTAGGCCGGATAGATCGGATAAAACGTTGAAATTTGAGGTCAGAAGCATTGCTGATTTGGTGAATAGAGTGATTCCGCATTTTGAAAAGTTTCCTTTGCTGTCAAGTAAGCAAAGAGATTTTCAAAAATTCTCGGATATATGCAATAAGATGCAAAATAAACAACATCTCACCAAAGAGGGGATGCAAGAAATCCTCAGAGTTGCCATAGAAATAAATATCGATGGCAAGAAAAAATTCCTCCGTCAGGAAGTCAAGATATAGTCTGCGCTCAAACGAAAGTTTGAGATCAACGCGAAGTTCCGACCCGCACGAATGGTGTAACAATATGGGCGCTGTCTCAACGAGGGACTCGGCGAAATTGTAGTGGCGGTGAAGATACCGTCTACCCGCGACAAGACGAAAAGACCCCGAAACCTTTACTGTACCCTGGTACTGAATTTTGGTCCGTTATGTGTAGAATAGGTGGGAGGCTTTGAAGTCTGGGCGCTAGCTCAGACAGAGCCACCGTTGAAATACCACCCTTAACGTATTAGGATTCTAACCCAGTCCCCCCAATCGGGGACGGGAACAATGCCAGGCGGGCAGTTTAACTGGGGCGGTTTCCTCCTAAAAGATAACGGAGGAGCACTAAGGTTCCCTCAGTGCGGTTGGCAATCGCACGTCGAGTGCAAAGATATATGGGAGCTTAACTGTGAGTCCGACAGGACGAACAGATGCGAAAGCAGGTCTTAGTGATCCGGTGGTTGAATATGGAATCGCCATCGCTCACCGAATAATAGGTACTTCGGGGATAACAGGCTTATCGAGCCCAAGAGTTCACATCGACGGCTCGGTTTGGCACCTCGATGTCGGCTCATCGCATCCTGGGGCTGGAGAAGGTCCCAAGGGTCCGGCTGTTCGCCGGTTAAAGCGGTACGCGAGCTGGGTTTAGAACGTCGTGAGACAGTTCGGTCTCTATCTGTCGTGGGCGTAGGATATTTGAAGGGATCTGTCCTTAGTACGAGAGGACCAGGACAGACGGACCTCTAGTGTTCCAGTTGTCACGTCAGTGGCAAAGGCTGGGTAGCTATGTTCGGAAAGGATAAGCGCTGAAAGCATATAAGCGCCAAGCTCCCCTTAAGACAAGATATCCCTCCGCTGTAAAGCGGACTGAAGACGTCCTGAAGATTACAGGTTTGATAGGCTCCAAGTGTAAGTGCAGTAATGCATTCAGCTGAGGAGTACTAATCCGTCGTGAGGCTTGATCACTTTTTTTATTACCCGTTCATATTCAATTTTTTAACCTAAATTTTGCACGCCCGCCAAAGGCGGGCAGGCAAAATTTACCCCAAAGGGGTTGCACGACAAAATCCTTATCGGATATTGTCGGATTTGCAAGGTAATCCTGATTTTTTAATAAATTCCCGGTAGTATTAGCGGAGGGGCCACACCCGTTCCCATTTCGAATACGGAAGTTAAGCCCTCCAGCACCGATGGTACTATGCTGGTAACGGTATGGGAGAGTAGGCCACTGCCGGGTTTAATTTACCCCTGCATCATATGATGCAGGGGTTTTTATTTGCACAATCCCTTGCTTCGAGGTTTTTCTCATCACAATGCTTGTCCGCCCCAGCGTGTCGGACTTCGCTCGGTGATTTTTCTCACTCGTCCCTCGCTTTTGGCTCAGGACACCATGCCCGTTCAAAAAATCAACGTGTGATTCAAAAAACACTCTCGCAGGGACCCTCTTGAAAAACATATTTTATGACATGCTGCTTAAACCAAACCTTGCCACCTCGCAAAAATTATTTCGGCTTCCTTTTCTTCTTGACGGCATCTTTTTCTCGAGGTATATTTTTGTTAGGTTTGGAAATTTCCCTTTAACCAATTCCCGAGTTAAATCGATAAGTATTTATAGGAAAATTTAAAAAGATGACAGGTAAGATTTTGAAGTTCCAAAAACCGTAACGAAAGAAGAAATAGGTGTTGTGTGAACTTGCCCTACTAAAACGGACACTTAATTAACCCCATTTCTTCGTTCATACTCCACCGGACTGACATAGCCAAGAGTTGAATGCAGTCTCT
>JAGVOB010000179.1 GCA_020052955.1 Candidatus Omnitrophota bacterium
AAAACTTGTTAAACAATCGCCCCCGGAAGTGTTTAAATTATAAAACTCCTTCCGAGGTATTTACTGATAGCGTTGCACTTGCTGGTTGAATGTAGTAATTTTGATTTTTGCGCTTTGATTTTTGAATTAAACCCTTATTTATGTTATAAGGCAGGATGAGCCACACGGAAACCTCGGGCTAAAGCCTGCGGAGTTATGGAAGGTTTTATTTGATAGGTTTAATTATTTTATTTTTGAGTGCTATACTACAAGCTACGCTTATGGTTAACCTCAGATTATTATATGCCGTTCCTGACCTATTGTTCATTTCGGTTATTTTCTACAGTCTTTTTAAAGGGAAAAAAAGAGGTGCCTACTTTGGGATGATGGCAGGTTTTATAAAGGACATCGGTAGCGGTTCAGTATTTGGTATAAATTTATTTGGCTTTGCTTTATGCGGCTATTTTTTAGGCAATCAGTACAAAAGGCTTTATATAGAAAATAGGATTACGCATTTTGCTATAACGTTTTTGTGCACTCTTTTTGTCTCCTGTATAAATTTCTTATTTACTAAACTCTCTTTTAGTGAAACAGCATTTTTCAGGTATATGTTTGTTTTTACATTACCCTATTGCGTCTATACGTCTTTAGCTGCCGTTTTATTGTCTAAAAGCTATCTTAAATTATTTAAATGCAACCACAATTGAATTTTAACATATTTATGATCGCATTTACCCTGAGCAGCGTAGCGAAGGGTCTCCTTTTTTAATGTCAAAGCGCCTGCGAATTTTTAAAAACTTAATAGGCGGGTCTTTCCTGGCTCTTGCCCTTGGCCTTAGCTATACCCAGATTATAAAAGGCCCGGAATATTTCAGGCTCAGCGAGAAAAACAGGACAAGGCTTATACCCATAATAGCTCCAAGGGGGACAATATATGATAGGAACGGAGAGGAAATAGCAAGCAACAAGCTTATTTTCGATATTGTTATAATACCGCAGGAGTTAAGGGATAAGGCTGAGGTATTTTCCAGGCTGTCTGGATTAATAGGGACAGGTAAAGATGAGATTGAGAGGATCTTCAAGAACAATTATTATGCGCCGTTTGCTCCCGTAACCATCAGGGAAAATGTTGATAAATCGATAGCATTTCAGATAGAGGAAAATAAGTTAGATATTCCCGGTGTATTTATATTGACAAGAGCAGAAAGGTATTACAATCATCCTGAATCCACCTGCCATATAATTGGCTATCTCGGAGAAATTAACAGGAAGGAGCTTGAGCAGTTCAAGGAATATGGCTATAAGATAAAGGATTTAATAGGAAGAACGGGCATAGAAAAATTATTTGATGCTTATTTAAGGGGCGATGACGGCGGGATGCAGCTTGAGGTAGATAACAGGGGAAGGCTGGTCAGCGTTTTAGGCCAGAAGGAGCCCCTTAAAGGAAATGACATAACCCTGACTATCGATGCTAGGCTTCAAGATTCTATATTTGATGAAATGGGCTCTTCCCGCGGTGCATGCGTCGTAATGGATGTAACTAGCGGAGAAGTGATAGCTCTGGTTAGCCAGCCGAGCTTTAACCCCGGAATATTTTTAAATTCAGGAAACAGGGGTAAGATTACCCAGCTTCTTAAGTCGTCAAGAAGGCCTTTTTTAAACAGGGCAATCACAGGCTTGTATCAACCCGCGTCTGTATTTAAGATTGTGGTCGCAATAGCAGCCTTAGAGAGTAAGAAGGTAAGCCCCAATACCTCGGTTACGTGCAGCGGTTCATACAAAAAAGGCAATTTAGATTTTGATTGCTGGAAGAAGGAGGGTCACGGAACTCTTAACTTAAGAAGCGCGATTGCGAACTCATGTAATGTATATTTCTACAGGCTAGGGGGGATATTAGGTGTGGATCTTATTGCTCGATATGCGACTGAATTTGGGTTTGGAAGGTCTACCGGTATAAAGCTTTACGGGGAGGCGAAGGGGCTTGTGCCTACAAGAATGTGGAAACTTCTTACGAAGGGAGACAGGTGGTACGAGGGAGAAACCTTAAGTTTTGCAGTAGGGCATAGTTATCTGCTTGCGACCCCTATTCAGCTTGCCAGGTTTATTTCTGGAGTTGCAAATGAAGGTATATTAATCCGTCCTCAGATAGTTAAAAGCACAGACGAAAAGGAAAAAAGTTCGGTATCCTTCGAAAGGCTAAGCATTTCAAAAGAAACGTTAAAGATAGTTAAAGAGGCTATGCTCGATGTAGTCGAAAATGAGCACGGGACAGGTCATAATGCAAGTGTAGTTGGACTTGAAATCGCCGGAAAAACCGGAACAACCCAGCAGTTAGTCGGAGAATCACATGCGTGGTTTTGCGGTTTTGCCCCGTTTAAATCTCCAAGGTACGCGGTGGTTGTGTTCTTAGAGCATGGTGGCAGCGGGGGCGCTATGGCAAGCATAATAGCCGCTAATATTTTTAAAAAGATGCAGGAGTTAAAGCTATTATGAGACTTTGTCAAATAAATAGGAGTATGATTACGGCGATTAAAAGGCCGATTACGGAGATTGAAACATCGCTATTAAATCGCTGTAATCTTTTTAAAAATCCCCGCCTGCCAGAGCAAATCGGCGGGCAGGGCTGTAATCAATGCAATCCTTATTTCGTAGACATTGCATTATGAGAAAAATCTCAGCTTTTTTAAGAAGGGTAGATAAACCGCTTGTAGTTGCTACGATTCTATTATTTCTGATAGGGCTATCTTTTTTATACAGCACGACCTACCATAAGGGGCAGGGGATATTAGACAGGTATATCGTAAGACAGATGCTGTGGTTTGTTATCGGTTTAATATTCTCAATAGCTCTTCTCAAAGTAAATTATTTGAGGTTTATGGACTTGTCATATTTCCTTTATATCTTCATAATATTTATTCTTCTATCCGTATTTTTTGTTGGAAACACAATACTCGGCGCCCAGAGGTGGATTGACATAGGTATCTTTACATTCCAGCCGTCTGAGTTTGCAAAGCTTATAATGATAATGGTGCTGGCAAACTATTTAGGGAGAAACAGAATAAGGATACACAGCAAAAAGACGATAATAGGCGCATTTTTAATAGTGTCTGTTCCCGCTTTCCTTATTCTAAAACAGCCTGACCTCGGAACGGCACTCACGTTTTTTGCGGTGCTATTTTCTATGTTATTCGTCTCAGGGATAAGAATAAGGCATCTGGTAGCAATTATAAGCGGGGGCCTCTTTTTAATGCCTGTACTGTGGCATTTTTTAAAGCCATACCAGAAGTCAAGGTTGCTGGTATTTCTGAACCCTAACTTAGACCCTCTTGGAGCCGGCTACACGATAAGGCAGTCCAAGATTGCTATAGGCTCAGGCATGCTTCTCGGTAAGGGATGGCAGAGCGGAACCCAGAACCTGTTAAATTTTCTTCCGGAACGTCATACGGATTTTATATTTTCAGTGGTGGGCGAAGAGACGGGATTTTTAGGGGCTATGTTCGTTTTATTTCTGTATTTTATAATAATCAGACAGAGCATAAGGATAGCCTATTCGACTAACGACGTATACGGCAGGTTGCTTGCCGTGGGGCTGGTTACGATGATAGCCTTCCATGTTTTTGTAAATATCGCCATGACAATCGGCCTGATGCCTGTTGTGGGGATTCCGCTTCCTCTGATTAGCTACGGTGGTTCCTCGCTCGTCGTTACGCTTATTGCTATCTCTATTCTATTAAACATAAGGATAAACAGGCCAGTGTTTTAAGCTTAAAAATTAAAAGTTAAAAGGTAAAACTTAACCTTAACCTCAAACTTTAATTAATAGATAGCCTTCGGCGGATGAGGGGTTTAATATGCTTGATAATATAACCTGGTTAGGCCATGCAAGTTTTAGGATAAAAGCGTGCTCAAAGTTAATTTATATAGATCCGTGGCAGTTAAGGCCGAACCAGGAGCCGGCAGACCTTATTCTGATTACGCATGAACACTTTGATCATTGTTCCCCGAAGGACGTGCAAGCCCTTTTAAAAAAAGAGACCGTCATTATAACAACTAACGACAGCGCCATAAGATTAAAAGGGAATCTAATGCCCCGAAGGGCAGGGTTCCCACGGGTCGTAAAGCCTGGCGAAGTGCTGGAATTTGAGGGTGTTAAGATAGAGAGCGTGCGCGCATATAATCTGGATAAATCATTTCATCCTAAAGAGAACGACTGGCTTGGTTTTATAGTAACGGCCTCAAATATGAGGATATATCACACTGGAGACTCCGATTTTATCCCGGAGATGAAATCCTTAAATGTAGACGTAATCCTAGTTCCCATAGGGGGCACTTATACGATGGATGCCAGGGATGCGGCAAGGCTTGTGAATGAGTTAAAACCGAAATTTGTAATCCCGATGCACTACGGATCTATCGTAGGAAGCGACAGGGACCTTGAGGAATTCAAGAAACTTTCAAATGTAAACGTCGTTTCAAAGGAACCGTATAAATGAGTCAATTCGAGGGTTTTATCAAAATACGAATCAATAAGGAGATGATAGGATAACAAATCCCTCGCTTATACACCCTGAAAATCTCTTCCGGTAATTCTTTAGAATTCCTCGGAAGATATTTTCAGGGTAAACTTGGGATTAATTCGTCCGCCTAAGGCGGACTCATTAAGGAGGCCTTATGAGTAGGCAGGAGAGAAGGGCATACCCAAGAATAAACAAGAATGTAAGGCTTAAGCTTGCAACACATAGTTTTGATATCTATACAAATACCAAGAATTTAAGCTGTGCGGGGGCATATTGCGAGATAAATAGGCTAATCCCTTCCATGACAAAGGTTGATATCCTGCTTTTTTTGCCGGGGCTCTCTGATGAAAAAAAGATAAGAAAGCTGAAGCTAAAGGGAGTTGTGGTAAGGTCAGAACCTAATATTTTAGACAAAAAGCTCCTCTCGACAAACATCGCGATATTTTTTACCGATATAAAAGAGAAAGACAAGCAGAGTATTGCTGAATTGGTCAATCGCTATTTATAGCCGATATTAATACTATATTGTCTTGTCAAGTAAATAACACTTTAATCCAAAAATCAAAATGCCCGCCTGCCAAAGCAAATCGGCGGGCAGGCAAAAATCAAAATTATCCCGAATGTAGCAACTTCTTAAAAAGCCCTTCGGGATCCC
>JAGVOB010000017.1 GCA_020052955.1 Candidatus Omnitrophota bacterium
CAAATTCAAATATCAAAAATTAAATATCAAAATGACATATCAAAATCCCCGCCTGCCAAGGCAAAGCGGCGGGCAGGCAAAAATTAAGGAAAAAGATAGACAGCAAAAGGTGTTCAGAAGTTAAATTTTGATTTTTGCATTGTAATTTTGATTTTTGCATTTTGATTTTTGGATTAAAGTATTATTTACTTGACAAGACAGTATATCATATATGTTGCATTTAAAAAGCAAAACTTATACATTAAACTTATCTATATTTATCGTAAAATGACGAATGAAGAAATCCCCGCCTGCCAAAAAGCTTGTTTGGCGGGCAGGCAAATAACGAAATAATGCTTAAATGCCTGAATGTCCAATTTTATAAATTATTTGGGAATTGAATCATTGAGGAATTTATTCGACATTAGTCATTGGGTAATTCGTCATTTACTTCTTCAGCACTTCTTTAAACCTCGCTGTCAGCAGTGGAACTACCTCAAATAAATCTCCAACTATGCCATATGTCGCCACTTTAAAGATTGGCGCATAGGGATCCTTATTAATAGCCACTATAACCTCCGATGACTGCATTCCCGCAAGGTGCTGAATCTGCCCTGATATACCGCAGGCTATATACAGCTTGGGGCACACCGTCTTGCCGGTCTGGCCCACCTGGTGCGAATAAGGTATCCATCCGCTGTCAACAGCACAGCGCGATGCGCCTACAGCTCCTCCAATTGATATAGCAAGCTCTTCTATTAATTTAAAATTTTCTGCCTTTTGCAAGCCCCTGCCTCCGGAGACTATTATATCAGCCTCCGTAAGATTAACCGTATGCTCAAGTTCTTCTACGATATTTATAAGTTTAGTCCTTGAGGCGTACTCATCGCTAGGATATTCCTTTATTATAATATCCCCTTTTCTACCGTAGCGAGCTACTGCCTCCTTCATAACCTTATGCCTCACTGTCGCCATCTGGGGACGGTGGTTCGGGCATATAATAGTCGCCATAATATTTCCGCCAAAAGCAGGCCGCGTCTGAAGCAAGAGCCTTTTTTCCAAATCAATATCAAGGCCTGTACAATCAGCGGTAAGGCCCGTATTTAGCCTTACGGCAACTCTCGATATCAAGGACCTTCCGATAGACGTAGCCCCGCATAGCAACACCTCCGGTTTATACTCTTTTATAAGATCAACGAGTATATTTGTATACGGCTCATCCAGATAATTCTTGAGAGAGGAAGACTGCACCACGTATACCTTATCCGCGCCCCTGGATATAAGCTCATTAACTTTATCGTTAATATTATCTCCCACTAAAACCGCGCAAAGGCCCACTTTTAATTTATCCGCGAGAATCCTGCCCTCTCCGAGCAATTCATAGGAAACGGACTGAATAACAGATTTTTTCTGTTCACAGAAAACCCATACATCTTTATGATCTCTTAACCCCGAGGTTATCCCTTTATCCTTTGATAGTATTATTGCCTTGAACTTACAGCTCTCAACACACGCGCCGCAAAGGGTGCATTTCTCCATGTCTATTACCGCAATTTTGCCGACTATCTTTATTGCGCCAAAAGGGCATGATTTAATGCAAAGCTTGCATCCCGTGCACTTATCCCTTACAACTCTAATATTTTCCTGTGACATTTTGACCCCATAAAATTATCACGTTCAAGAAGTACAATTACAAATGATACCGAATGTAGTAACTTCGTAAGAGAAACTTCGGTATCCCGAAGTTTAACCTATGAAGAGAACTTCATTCGGGACAAAATTCCCGCCTGCCAAAAAACTTGTCCGGCGGGCAGGCAAATGCCAAAAAAAGGATTCATTTTGTGCTTTGGTATTTGTCATTATTTAAACTGTACCCTTTCCTTAAGAAGAGTGACCAACTCCTGCGCAACCTCATAAGCCTTGCCATTTAGTATAATCCCGCCCGTTCTAACCGGAGGGGCAAATATCTTTATAACCTGGGTAGGGGAACCCTTTAAACCAATTTTATCCAATTCTATATTTAAACCAGCGCCCGTAAGTTTCTTGGACGCAAAATTCTTGGCGCGCAGCTTTCCCTTTAATGAGGGAAGCCTCGGGGTATTTATCTCTTTCACAACCGTGATAAGGCATGGCAACTTTGACTCAATAATTTCATAGCCTTCTTCAACCATACGCCAAGCTTTTATGAATCCCTCTTTAATCTCCTCTATTTTCTTTACGAATGTTATCTGGGGAACATCCAGCCAGACAGCTATTCCGGGCCCAACCTGTGCGGTATCTCCGTCAATCGCCTGCTTACCGCATATAACGATGTCAAAGGGCCCTATTTTCTTTATGGCACAGGAGAGGGTATAGCTGGTGGCCAGGGTATCGCTGCCCGCAAATGCTCTGTCAGAAACAAGGTATGCGTCATCTGCCCCCAAAGAAATAGCCTCCCTAAGCGATTCCTCTGCCTGGGGAGGCCCCATGGTTAGTACCATTACGGTACCCCCTAATTTTTCTCTTATCCTTAACCCCTCTTCAAGCGCATACATATCGAAGGGGTTTATAATACTCTTAACCCCCTCCCTTATTAATGTATTCGTATTCGGATCTATCTTGACATCCGTTGTATCCGGAACCTGTTTTATACATACTATAATTTTCATTAAGTTTTATTTCGATGTCTCCTTTATGAGATTGAGCGCTATCACACTTCTCTGTATCTGATTTGTTCCTTCGTAGATCTGGGTTATCTTGGCATCCCTCATATATTTCTCTATGGGGTAATCCCTCATATAGCCGTATCCTCCAAAAATCTGAACCGCATCTGTTGTAACCTTCATGGCAACATCGGAGGCGAATAGTTTCGTCATAGCGGATTCTTTCGCAATTTTCGTATGCCCTTTGTCTATCATGCGGCTGACAGAATAAACTAACGCCCTTGCTGCTTCAACCTGCGTGGCCATGTCGGCAAGCATAAACTGAACACCTTGGAAAGAGGATATAGGCTGCTTAAACTGCACGCGTTCTTTTGAATATTTAACGGCCAAATCCAATGCACCTTGCGCAATTCCCACGGCCTGTGCGGCTACCCCCGGCCTTGACATATCAAGTGTCCTCATGGCCACAATAAATCCCATGCCTTCCTTTGCCAGCAGGTTCTCTCTTGGCACCTTGCAGTCCATAAATACGAGCTCCCGTGTCGCAGAGGCCCTTATACCCAGCTTCTTTTCTTTTTTCCCAAAGCTAAATCCCTCAAAACCTTTTTCTACAATAAATGCGCTTGCACCTCTGGCTCCCTTTGACCTGTCTGTAAGTGCTACCACCGTATAAACCTCGGCCTCTCCTCCGTTTGTTATCCACTGTTTTGTACCATTAAGATAATAAAAATCGCCTTTTGGGGTAGCCGTAGTCTGTATAGCGCCGGCATCGCTACCCGCGCCTGCCTCGGTCAGGGCAAATGCAGCGAGTTTATTACCCTTAGCCAAATCGGGCAGATATTTTTTCTTCTGCGCTTCATTGCCATACAATAGAATAGGAAATGTGCCGAGCGCGCTTGCCGCGAAGCTGACGGCAACACCCCCGCATGCCTTGGAGAGCTCCTCGGTAACCAGAACAAGCTCCATTACTCCGCCACCAGTTCCGCTATATTCCTGCGGGATATAGACGCCGAATAAATCCGATTCCGCCAATACCTTCATTATCTCCCATGGAAATTCCTCGGATTCATCAAGAGCCGCTGCCTGCGGCCTTATCTTTTCATCGGCTATCCTTTTAGCCAAATCTTTTATTATAATTTGTTCTTCTGTAAGCAGGTAATCCATAATACTTCCTCTTTCGGTTAATTTATAGGCTATCACGGAAGTCGTTTGAGCCTATGATTACACAGATTTCTAAAAGAGATTACACAGATTGTCTCGTCGGTATATTTAATCTGTGTAATCGGATTCTTAATCTACGTAATCAAGGACGGCACTTTTGTGACG
>JAGVOB010000185.1 GCA_020052955.1 Candidatus Omnitrophota bacterium
CGTTACTCACCCCTTTTTAGGGTGAGTATACCTGACATTTTCTATTTGCAGAATACTGACATTATTATATTGCGTCTACAGCTTTTTTTTATTATTTGTTCAACAAGACATTTTTGTAAAAAAGTAACAATAACTACCTGTCAATCTTTACAGATTTTTAAAGTACTAAGAAAGAATGCCATATCCTCAGGTATTTTACTTGTAAACTCCATATATTTCTCTGACAGGGGATGTTTAAAACCTATGGTCTTTGCGTGCAAGGCTTGCCTCTTCATCATTGATGAACCACCGTAGCGGATATCTCCAAGTATAGGATGACCTATATAAGAAAGATGCACTCTTATCTGATGTGTTCTTCCTGTCTTTGGTAGAATTTTTAGAACAGTTATATTTTGTAATCGCTCAATCACTCTATAGCTTGTAAGTGCTTTTCTGCTGGATGAAAAGTTAACGCACATTTTTTTTCTGTTTGCGCGGCTCCTTGAGATAGGTGCCTCAATAAACCCCTCATCGCTGTTTACAATGCCTTTGACAAAAGCTATGTACTCTTTATGAATAGACCTTTCCTTAAACTGTGCTGCTAGTTTGTTATGGGCATAATCAGTTTTTGCAACAACCATAAGTCCGGATGTGTCCTTATCAAGCCTATGTACGATCCCGGGTTTTTCCATACCGGAGGATCCTGAAAGGGATTCGGCGTGGAAAACAAGGGCATTTACAAGGGTGTTCAGTCTTTGGCCGCCCGTAGGATGCACAAGCATTCCCGCGGGCTTATTTACAACAATAATCACATCGTCCTCGTAGACTATGTCCAAAAATATATCCTGCGCTTCTAAAGGGTTCTCCGCGCTGCTTCGCAGCTTGACAGATACTGCATCATTAATCTTTAAAACAGTATTAGGTTTCGCAGGCATTCCATTTAACAGCACATCGCCATCTCTAATAATGCGTTGAACCTTTGTACGAGATATATCTCCCGGCAGTGTTTTCACAAGGAATATATCTAATCTAGCGCCCTCATCACTGGTGACTTTAAGTTCATGCTCCATCATTTTTTTTTAAACCAAATTTTTTATTATAAAAATAAAATAAGATACCTATAAAAAATAATACGGCAGAGACTATTTGAGAAAGAGTTAACCCTGCAAAAAACAGCCTATTGTCTCCCCGCAGAAACTCAATCAAAAATCTAATAAGACCATAAAATATAGCCCAACTTAAGAAAACCTGTCCTGTAAATACACTTTTTTTTCTTAGGGTTTTTAAAAAAACAAACAGCGCTAACAGTAAAATAGACTCATATATCTGTGTTGGGTGAACGGCTATAGTAGTACCTGGATAAGTAACCTTCCACCATAAACTGGTTGGCTTACCCCAGCAACATCCGTTTAAAAAGCATCCGATTCTACCAATAGAATGCGCTAATACAATATATGGCATTAGGATATCCGCTATTTTTAAAAATGATACTTTTTTAATACTCAAAAAAACATACGCGGCCAATAAACTAGATAAAGCTCCTCCGTAGAATATCAACCCGCCGTGCGCAAGCATAAAAATTTCTTTTGGATTATCCAAGTAATACTGAAGATTATTAATAGCATAAAATATCCTGGCTCCCAGTAGGCCAAATAAGATTATAATAATGCTAAGATCCATAATTAGGTTAGGCGGTATATTTTGCTTTTTTGCGTCTCGTTCGGAAAGAAAAACGGCCAATAAAAAACCGAGGGCAACCATTAGACCATATGAATAAACCTTAATATAACCAATCTTTAAAAGTATAGGATGCATTACCTCGTCGCCTTTCTTTTAAGGAAAGTACTTAATATGAAAAGAAATATGCCGATTGTTATCGCTGTATCGGCAAGGTTAAAAACAGGCCAAACTCTAAGGTCGATAAAGTCAATTACAAAACCATATTTAATCCTGTCAAAAAGATTTCCAAGAGCCCCGCCAAGAATAAAGCCTATCGAACATTTAGACAATAAATTCCTGTTTTTAAATGCCCTAAAATTCAGGGCAAGGAAACTGATGACTATTAAAGAAAATAATATAAACATTATATTATGGCCCTTAAGAATACCGAATGCAGCGCCTGTATTGAATGTAAGGTTTAGATGAAAAATACCTTTTATCACAGGGATGCTCTTATATAACAATTTTTTTAAAGCGAAATGCTTTGTTAGCTGATCAAACAAACAAATAAAAAAACCTACTACATATATAAGCAATTTTTAACCTCTTGTTTTCTTATAAAGCCTTCCATAACTCCTCGGCTATCCCTCGACTTAGCTCGGGATGGTGAGCGAAGTCGAACCAAAGCCCGAGGTTTCCGTATGGCTAATACTGCACTTCGCCTTGCTCAGTGTCCTGAGCTTTTGTGAAGGAACCGGCCATTGTTCCCCTCGTTTAGCTTGAGGACATTTGCCCCTCGTCCGCTTTTAGCGAACTCGGGATTCTACTGGCCGCGAATGTATAAAAGGAAAATTACTAGCGTATGATGGGTTTAACAAAAGCTTCTAAAAATATACTAGCAGTAAGCCCCGTTAGAAAACGAAGTTCTTTTACGGCTTGCACTGACGATGGCATTAAACCACCGTCAGCTTTATAGGGTATTGTTTTCTCTAATCCCACAAGGGATAGACCTTCCTAATCCTTTAAAGGAAGGGTCTAATCCAGCAGGATAGACCATCCTAGTACCTTTAGAGGATGGGTCTAACGGGGTAAATACTTTTTCCTACATATTATTGCTTTCGCGGGTAATATTCAGGTCGGCATTTAGAATATACGCAGATTAAAGATCAGATTTTTGTCTTTGATTCTTCTTTTCCCTGGCATCCAACGCACAACTTTGCATAACACATGGCATCCAATCTTCTTTTGCTTATCGGCTTTTCGCACCCCTCACAAATGCCATACGAACCATCTTTAATCTTCTGTAGCGCTTCTTCAATTTTAAAAAGTATTTTTTGCTCCGATGTAGCCATGTTTAGCGAAAATTCTCTATCATAGTTATCTGTCGCCATATCGGCCATATGAAATGTATAACTTGAGATATCGCCGGAGGCATCCTTTTGAGAATGCTTTAGGTTATCCTTTTCTATATGTTCAATTTCTGATGACACCTTTTCCTTCTCTTTTAAAAGCAATTTTTTATATTTCTCGAGTTCCTTCTTCTTTATCCTCATTTTTATCCTCATTAAAATAAACCTCCTTATTAAAGTTTCCTATTTATCCCAAATTTTGCATTAGGATTTTAACGTTAATGTAACTCTACATACCACAAATAGTTGCTCTAATGCAACGCATTACAGAAAGATGCAAGCAAGTTTTGGGATTACCCCGACAAACATGATTAAATCTCTTCGAGATTTAATCAGTCGGCCTTCCAGGCAGATTTTGCCTGCGAAGCGTGCAAAATCTGAGTTTATCATCTGAAAATTAAAAATGAGCTATAGGTGCTTCAAACATCCCCATGAATATCAGTCTCTTCAAGTATGCTTGCGCATCTTGAGCAAAGTAAGGTAAATTTATTGTTGTTACCTACCGTTTCGCTGTAATTCCAGCATCTAAGACATTTATTTCCCTTCGCCTTTCGCACCGCAACGCCCAGTTTAATTTCTTCATCCTTTAATGTATACTCACCGTCTAAATTTTCAGTACTGTGCAGATTAACTTCCGAGACTAAGAAAATAGACTTCAAATCGTCAAACCCCTTAAGAAATTCTAACATCTTGAAATCATTTGAGAATATTTCTATGCCTGCCTCTAGCGAATCCCCTATTTCCTTCTGCGACCTCTTTGATTCCAAGGCCTTCATAACCAATGCCCTTATTTTGAACAGCCTGTCCCACTTTTCCTTGTGGGGATATTTTAGGAAAGCACTGTTTGGTACCGGCCAAGGCTGAGTATGCACGCTTTCCGATTCGCTTTTCTTATTAATATGTGCAAATACCTCTTCCATTGTAAACGGAAATATGGGAGACAATACCTTTATCGTAACATCTAAAATCCTGAAAAGTGCGCTCTGGCAGGATCTTCTTCCAATAGAAGCCTTCGGAAATATATAAAGTCTATCCTTTATTATATCAAGATAAACATTTGACATCTCTAAAACGCAGAAATTATACACAAGATGCACCACTTTATGAAATTCAAAGTTCTCATACCCGGACGTAATCTCTTTCAAAAGATTCTCGGTTACATAAAGCGCCCATTTGTCTATTTCAAGCATATCGCTGTAATCTATTATGTCTTCTTCCGGTTTAAAATCATAGAGATTGCCCAGTATAAATTTTAACGTATTTCTGATCTTTCTATAAGACTCTGCTGTCCTGGATAAAACCTCTTTCGAAATTCTTATATCCTCATTATAATTACACGCAGACACCCATAACCGAAGAACATCCGCGCCGAATTCCTTAATGACCTCCTGCGGAGATATAACATTCCCGAGGCTCTTAGACATCTTTCTGCCTTCGCCATCTACAACAAAACCATGCGTCAAGACTGCCTTAAAGGGTGCCTTTTCACAGATACCCATAGACGTGATAATAGCCGCTTGAAACCAACCCCTGTGTTGGTCGCTTCCTTCCAGGTATAGATCGGCAGGAAACTTCAAGCTTTCGTTCTTTGCAAGCACCGCCTGATGACTTATGCCTGAGTCAAACCATACATCTATAATATCCTGCTCTTTTTGAAAATTTTTACCCTTGCAACTAGGGCACGCATAGCCCTCCGGAATCAGCTCTTTTATATCTTTGGTAAACCATACATCGGAACCTTCTTTTTCTATAAGCAATGAAATGGATTGAATCAATTTATAATCCAATAATACATGCTTACAATCTTTACAGTAAAAGGCAACTATGGGCACTCCCCAGTACCTTTGCCTTGAAAGGCACCAGTCAGGACGCTCCTCAATCATGCTAGAGATTCTATTCTCACCACTGGCAGGAATCCATTTAAGGTCCTTTATTATATTAAGCAATCTGTGCCTTAAATTATGTTTATCCACATCCATAAACCATTGAACCGTCGCTCTTGTAATAACAGGGTTTTTGCATCTCCAGCAATGCGGGTAGGAATGGTTAATTTCTCCTGAATATAATAGCGACCCTTTCTTACTTAGATTTTTTATAATAGAATTATTGGCTTCAAAAATATTTATGCCTCTAAATTCTCCTGTTGTCTCATCAAATCTCCCCTTTTCATCGACAGGCATAATAGTCTGCAGCTTGTATTTGCATCCTGTTAGAAAATCTTCCTGACCATGCCCTGGCGCTGTATGAACGCATCCCGTACCTTCTGCATTTGAAACATAATCGGCCAATACTACTTTACCCTCTCTATCTATAAATGGATGCGAGTAATTTAAGCCCTCCAAATCTTTACCTTTAAAAGTATCTAACAATTTATAATTCTTAAAATTTAATTTATCTGTTAAAATTGTAAGAAGGTTTTCTGCTAAATAAAATGTTTCATCGCCAACCTTTACGGAAACATATAATAAATCCGGGTGCACTGCAACCGCCACATTGGACACCAAAGTCCAAGGGGTTGTAGTCCAGATAATTAAAAAGGTTTTGTCGCTCTTTACCCTTTCATCTTTAATCCTAAATTTCACGTATATAGACCGAGATGTATGTTCGAAGTATTCAATCTCTGCCTCTGCAAGCGCCGTCTCACATGTTATACACCAGTTTATCGGTTTAAGGCTTTTATATATATAATTATTCTTCACTAAAATTGCAAAGGACCTTACTATATCAGCCTCATATGATTTGGACAGAGTAAGATAAGGGTTTTTCCAGTCTCCTGCTATTCCCAGCCTCTCAAATTGCTTTCTTTGTATATCTACGAACCTAATGGCATACTCATATGCCTTTTTTCTAAAATCTACTCTTTCTATATCATATTTGGTCTTTCCAATCTCTTTAAATAGCTGATGCTCTACTGGAAGCCCATGGCAATCCCATCCGGGTATAAAGGGTGCATCAAAACCACGCATAGTCTTATATCGAACTATTATATCTTTCAGAATCTTATTAAGGGCGTGTCCTATATGTATATCACCATTTGCATAAGGAGGCCCGTCGTGCAGTATAAATTTATCCCTCCCCTTAGATATGCTGCGAATCTGGCTATATAGGCCTATTTTCTCCCAAAATTCAATAATCTTAGGCTCTCTTACAGGTAAATCTGCCTTCATAGGAAAGGCTGTTTTAGGCAGATTTATCGTGGATTTATACTCAATCTTATCTGACATATTTTCCGATTATAATATTCAATTCTTTCTTTACCTTGGCGGGGATTAATTTTCTATCCGTGACAATCGCACTTTTAAGCGCGCTCTTACAGTCACATGTCCTGTCTGTAGGCAGTTTCCTTATCGCATAGGAAAGTATCTTCTTGGCATTTTCAATATTTTTCTTTAGATTGTTGATTACCATATCTATGGTTATTGTTTCATGTTCCGGATGCCAGCAGTCAAAATCGGTTACCGCTGCCAGCGTGGAATAACAAATTTCTGCCTCTCTGGATAATTTCGCCTCCGCCATATTAGTCATACCGATTACGTCCATACCCCAGCTGCGATAGAGTTTTGACTCGGCCAAGGTTGAAAATGCGGGCCCTTCCATGTTCAGGTATGTGCCGCCCTTATGTATTTTTACATTTAATGTCTTAGAGACTTTACATCCCGCATCATATAGCAACTCGATGAGCTCCTTACAAATAGGATGTGCAAAAGAAATATGGGAAACAATGCCGTTATCAAAAAAAGTCATTTCCCTTGCATGATTAGTCCGGTCAACAAACTGATCAATTACTACAAAATCCAAAGGCTTATATTTTTCCTTAAGGCTACCGCAGGCAGTAACGGATATAATCCTTTCTACCCCCAGTTTTTTCATGCCATAGATATTTGCCCGATAATTTATCTCGCTGGGAGATATGCGATGCCCTATTCCATGGCGAGGTAAAAATACCACTTCTATGTTTTCTAGCTTACCTATTATAAAATCATCCGAAGGCTTCCCAAAAGGAGTAGTTATTGATATCTTCCTTACGCCCTTAATACCCTCGATTCTATATAACCCGCTTCCTCCAATAATTCCAATACGAGACATAATATACCCCCTTGTAACATAAATAAGGGTTTAATTCAAAAATCAAAGCGCAAAAATCAAAATTACATATTAAAATGCAAAATTACTTTTTTCCTTTAAGGGTCAAGA
>JAGVOB010000105.1 GCA_020052955.1 Candidatus Omnitrophota bacterium
CCTCCTTTCATTTTGGTTTTACTGCTTGTTTATGAAAGGATACACCCTTTTTTATTGCTGTTACATCAGGAATTTACACAATATATTTTACGTTACCAAGTTAATCAAATTTATGTATCGCTAATCCCGACAAAGGTTTGGGATAGAAATAAGTAGACTTATGCGGTAGCCTTATTCCGCCTTTTATTGCATCTTTAAACTGGGATAAACGCATAGGATTTAAAAGGAAACAAATAAGATCTTTTTCATTTTTTATAAGCTTCTGTAAGTGTTTAAAATCCCTTATATAATAAATATCTCTGATAATACCTCTCTTTCTAAGAGAGGCCTCTATTATTACGTTATGAAGGACCTCAACATCCAATCCTCTTAACTGCGCAGGAGTTTCCTTCATAAATTTTTGTAAAGCCGTGCACTTTTTCTTAAGCTTTAACAAAAAATAACATCCCTTTTCCCAATATAATCCGAAGTGAGGCCCATTGTTTCTGTTAAGGTTAAGCGCTGACATAAGCTCCCCTAAGCTTTTCTTTTTACTTATATGAAAAAAATCCTTTAAGAGCTGCTCTGTCCCTTCTTTTTTAAAACCCTTATTTAGCCTGACGAGTCTATGGGTTGGAAGTATAGTTATGGCGCTCTCGATTAATCCTAAAAAGTAAACCATTATAAAGTTATAAGGCGATCCATTTGAATATGCGCGGTCTTCTCTCTGCATTAATTTTTTATATTCCAGCGCCACTTCATAACGGTGGTGGCCGTCTGCAATGAAAATATCCTTATGCTGCATCAATTCGGATATCTTTTTTATAAAATC
This sequence comes from Candidatus Omnitrophota bacterium, assembly GCA_020052955.1. Lineage (GTDB taxonomy): Bacteria > Omnitrophota > Gorgyraeia > VGKN01 > VGKN01 > JAGVOB01. The sequence continues at coordinate 812 of JAGVOB010000105.1, forward strand.
CTTATCCTTTACCCGCCAAAGCTTGTGCCGGACCAAATCCTTATCCCTTACTTCTAACATCCTCCTGTTACTTTTGGTGTAGAATTTTAAAATGTCTGTTATTTTTTTACCACTGTCTTCAAATAGGCTAAATATCGGGCTTAAATTCGCCCTTACCTCCTTTAGCAGCATAAGCCTGTCCCTTTTGGGCTCATCAAATGTCTTCTCGTGCGGCAATACAAGGTTTTCGGAAAAGTCTTTTAACCGCATAAGTGCAATAAAACCTACCCGTTCCCTCAAAATGCCGTCTACTTTGTAGTTCTGCGAATATATATAAATTGCCTCATCTTTTTCTTTTGCGAGGATGCCCTTTTTGATCCATGTATTTAAAAAGTCTCTTGCCCTTGTATAGCGATTTGACTTCTTGTTGTCATGAGGATGTTTTATGCCCAGTATTAACCTTATAAAATTGTATCTGCTTAAATTGTAAAAACTTCTTTGTTCTTCTTTTGTTATTACGTCATAAGGCGGGGTAAAGAGTTTTTCCAAATCTTTAATCTTAGAGCTATTGTACATGTACGCCCCGAAGGGCTTTATCTCTATCATTTCATTATAAAGCCTTCCATAATAGGTTTCTGTGTGGCTCATACTGAGCGGTCATTGTTCATCCCTGCCTGTCCGGCAGGCAGGCGCACCCTAGCCCCCGCATGGGGCATGGGTGCGGTTTTCTGACCGCGAATGTATAAATAGATAAAATAATGAGCCCAGTATTCCGCCGGCACTGTCGGCCACCGCATCAAATATAGACGAGTCTCTGTTTGGTATCAAAGATTGATATGCCTCGTCTAACATACCAAAAAGACCTATAAATAAAATCGTCAATACTAAACGGTTATTCTTAAGGTTTATTTTGGAAGAATGGGTAAATGCCCGCATTACCAATACTGCGAATATATAATATTCAAGCATGTGAAATAACTTATCCGTCTGGAATCCTACATTTAAATCCGGGACCTTTACGGAAATTGAGGAAACTATCAGGATTAAAAATCCATAGAGGATAGGCGGAAGATAAAATTTCCTGAAGCGCCCGCTTGAATCGTTCATAGCGTCAGCTTTTAGCTTCCTTTGGTGCGGGTTTTGGATCTGACTTAGGCTTATCCTTTTCCTTCGCCTCTTTATAGCTAGCGCTCCTATAATCTGTGGCATAAAATCCTGTGCCCTTGAATATTATACCGGAGCCTGAGCCTATCAGCCTTTTTATGGCACCCTTGCACTTCGGGCATCTCTTAAGAGGCGCCTCCGTTATATTCTGAGACCTTTCAAAGATATGGTCGCATTTCTTACATTTGTATTCATATGTAGGCATAAAAATCTCCTATGAACTAAGAAGCCTCCTGACTTTTTCAAAAAAGGTCTTTCTTATGGGGGTGGAATCCTCCTGTGATATAGTCATAAATTCCTCTAAGAGTTCTTTCTGTCTATGGGTAAGTTTTACGGGTGTTTCAACTATTATTTTTACATTAAGATCTCCCCTGCCGGAACCGTTCAAATCCGGAATCCCCTTTCCCTTAATCTTAAAAAATTTTCCGCTCTGGGTGCCTTCGGGAATTTTCAGCATAGTCTTACCGTCAAGCGTGGGAACATCTATCTCTGCGCCTAACGTCGCCTGCGGAAAGCTGACCGGAATCTCACAGAATAATTCGGCTCCTTCTCTTATAAATATCTCATGCGGTTTTACATTTATTAATACATAAAGGTTTCCTCTCGGGCCATTCCTTGCGCCTGCCTCGCCTTCGCCTGTTATCTTAAGCCTCATTCCCGTATCAACACCAGCAGGCACCTTTACCTGGAGTTTTCTCTCCATCTTAACCCTGCCGCTGCCCTTGCAGTCCAAACAGGGGTGCTGGATTATGTTCCCCTCTCCCTTACATTTCGGACAGGTTCTGCCTGTGCTAAAGAAACTACTCGAGCTAAAAACCTGCCCGTTCCCGTCGCATGTACGGCAAACCTGCCTTTTGGTGCCGGGCTTAATACCCTCGCCATTACAACTATGGCAGATTTCAAATCTGGGTACCGTTATGGTTTTTTCTATGCCCGAAACGGCCTCCAAAAAAGAAAGCTCAAGTTCATACCCTATATCCCTTCCGCGCCTTGGCCTTGAAGTTCCGGAAGAGGAACCGAATATATCAAGGTCTATGCCGAATCTTGAAAATATATCCGTGAAACCTCCGAAGATATCCTCCAGATCTTCGAAATGATGAAAATCTGACCAGTTAAAACCTCCGCCGCTAAACATACCCTCCAGCCCCGCATGGCCAAACTGGTCATACGTCGAGCGCTTCTGGGAATCGCTTAAGACCTCGTATGCCTCTGAGATTTCTTTAAATTTCTCTTCAGCATCCTTGCTGGGATTTCTGTCAGGGTGATACTTCAAGGCAAGTTTGCGGTAGGCCTGCTTTATCTGGTCAATGCCTGCATCCCTTGATACTCCAAGCACTTCATAGTAATCACGTTTTGCCATATCTTATAAAATTCAAAATTTTTCAGAAACCAATTCTCTTTTCTTTTGAAGAATCTAACATATTCTTTAGCAGGATTAATGTTTCATTAAAGTTTAGCTTTTTAAATCTCAAATCGATATTTTCATCTTGTTCGTTTTTTAAACCATCTCCTAGAAAACAGAAATTTTGTATTTTTTTTAAATTTCCTTCCTCAATTCTAATCCCAGCTAAATAGTATACTAACTTTTTGTATTCGTTTAAATCTGTCAAATTCCAAACTTGGTGCACAAGTTGGTCTATTTCCACTTTAATTATATAGTCTTTTTTACCACTATCTTGTATTGTAGTAAATATTGTGGGAGTGGAAATGTGGTCCATTTTGCATTCAGTAAAACCTATCTCAAACCCTTTTCCATTTTTATTTGTACATTTCATCTTCTTAGAAAAACTATTTTGGATTTTTCATTGTCATTTTGATGTTTGATTTTTGAATTTTGAATTTATTTTTTATCTTTGTCCTCGTCTTCTACCTTGTACTCGGCATCAATAACATTTTCATCCTTATCCTGAGTTTTCTTGTCCTCGCGGTGCTCCTCAGGCTCAGGTGTTTCCTGTTGTTTTGCCTGGGACGGATTCTGTTTTTTGGAAGCCTCCTTGTAAATCGCCTCAGCAAGCTTATGAGATACATCCGTTAATTCTTTCGTTTTGTCCTTAATCTTATCGATGTCTTTTCCCTTTAAGACCTCTTTTAGTTCTTTTATTTTATCCTCTATCTTTCCCTTTTCGGATGAATCTATCTTATCGCCGAGATCCCTCAAGGACTTCTCTGTCGTATATGTTAGGGTATCCGCCTGATTTCTTACTTCTACCTCTTCCTTTTTCTTGGAATCTTCCTCGGCAAATCTCTCCGCATCCTTAACCATTTTTTCTATATCTTCCTTTGACAGCTTCTTTGGCGCCGTTATCTTTATAGACTGTTCTTTTCCGGTACCGAGGTCCTTCGCGTTGACATGCACTATGCCGTTTGCGTCAATATCAAATGTAACCTCTATCTGAGGTATGCCTCTCGGGGCTAGAGGAATGCCAACCAAATCAAACCTCCCCAGCTCCACGTTATCGTCTGCCATCTGCCTTTCGCCCTGCAGAACACGGATAGTAACAGCGGTCTGGCTATCGGCCGCGGTAGAGAATATCTGGCTCTTTCTTGTAGGTATGGTAGTGTTCCTCTCTATGAGTTTTGTACATACCCCTCCGAGAGTCTCTATACCGAGAGAAAGCGGCGTAACGTCTAACAATAAAACATCCTTTATATCCCCTTTTAAAACAGCTGCCTGTATGGCGGCTCCCATAGAAACGCATTCCATGGGGTCGACGCCGCGCTCTATCTTTTTGCCGGCATAATCCTCTACAAATTTTTGCACTACAGGCATACGCGTTGGCCCGCCAACCATAATTATTCTGTCAATATCCTTTGACTTCAGGCCGGCGTCGGAAAACGCCTGCTCCATGGGATGTTTGCATTTTTCAATTATCAGGCTAACAAGCTCTTCCAGTTTTGCGCGCGTTAGGGACATTGTGAGGTGTTTTGGGCCATTGCTATCTGCCGTAATAAACGGCAGGTTTATATCAGTAGTCAGTGTGCTGGACAATTCTATCTTGGCCTTTTCTGCCGCCTCTCGCAATCTCTGCATAGCCATCTTGTCATTGCGCAGGTCAATACCTGAATCCTTCTTAAATTCATCGGCGATATAATTAATCAGCTTTAAATCCATATCCGTTCCGCCAAGTGCGGTATCTCCGTTTGTGCTCTTTACCTCAAACACGCCTTCCGCCATTTCCATAATAGTTACATCCAGCGTTCCTCCGCCTAAGTCAAATACCATTATCTTCTGCTCTTTGCCCGATTTATCCAGGCCATATGCAAGGCATGCCGCTGTCGGTTCGTTTATTATACGCAGCACCTTAAGCCCTGCTATCTCACCTGCGTCCTTAGTGGCTGTGCGCTGGTTATCGTCAAAATATGCGGGGCATGTTATAACCGCCTCTTCCACCTTATCCCCCAGATATGCCTCTGCGTCCTGTTTTATTTTCTGCAGGATAAAAGCGGATATCTGCTGAGGAGTATACTCCTTAGAAAACACTTTATATTTATAGTCTGTTCCCATCTTACGCTTTGCCGCCATAATAGTTCCTTCCGGATTAACCACGGCCTGTCTTCTTGCAGGCTCTCCTACAAGCCTCTGGCCGTCCTTTGTAAAGGCAACATAAGAGGGAAATGCCTTACCCCCCAGCGTAGTACCTTCTGCCGACGGAATAATAACAGGCTTTCCCGCCTCCACTATCGAAGCCGCTGAATTTGAAGTGCCTAAATCAATACCAATTATCTTTGCCATCTAAATACCCTCCTTAATGAGTCCGCCCGAGGCGGACGAATTAACCATCATCCGCCAGAGTTCGGCGGCGGATGGGCTTCATTTGATTTTTTAGATATCTTAACAACTGCAACCCTTAATACCTTCCCGTTTAATAAATAACCCTTCTGTATATCCTCTACAATGGTATTTTCCGCCTTATTATCATCAACAACTATCTCAAGCGCTTCGTGCAATAAAGGGTCGAACGCATGACCAATCGTCTCAATCCTCGTAAGCCCCTTTTTCGAAAGGAACTCCTCAAGTTGTTTCAATATCATCTCTATCCCTTTATATAACACCTCAAAATCATGCGAATTTTTAGAGGCATTGAGAGCCCTCTCGAAATCATCTATGACATTTATAAACCCCTTTATTACGTCCTCAGAGGCATATTTAATGAATTCGTACTTTTCCTTCTCCATGCGCCTCCTGGCATTTTCAAATTCTGCCTGCAGCCTTAAGAGCTTATCCTCTAGCTCCTCTTTAGCCTTTGAGTCTTTTTTTAAATTCTCATATTCCTCTTCTAAAATCAGAATATGCTTTTTCTTATGCTTTGGCTTCTTGTGTGCCTCCTGCTCCTTGACGCCGGATACACTACCCATATCAGAACCAGAACCCTCCGCCTTGATATTCTCCAAAGCAGAAATATCCTCATCCTGCGCGTGGATTTGGCCTTTATTATTACTTGTATCCCTATTACCCTTATGCATATTAAATTAGCCTTTCGCTCAAGGCGCTGGAGAAATACTCTACTATAGGGATAATCCTTCTATAATCCATCCTGGTAGGCCCTATTACGCCTAACGTTCCCGCAATCTCTCCGCTAATCCTATAGGCTGAAGATATCAGGCTTAAATCTTCAATAAATGGATTCATATCTTCCCTGCCTATATAAATCCTAAGCCCCGCCTCTGTTAAGTCCCTGTTTAAAATCTCGAAGAGCTCTAATTTCTTCTCAAGTTTTCTTATAATATTCCTCGCCTTATCTATATCCGCAAACTCCGGCTGTTCCAATATATTCGTTAACCCGTCAATATACAACCCTTCGGTTTCGTTAAAAAGCAGGCTAAGCCTTATAATCTCAAACGCGGTCTTAAATAAGTTATAAAGAGAATCCTTCTGGGATTCAAGCTTTGTCAGGAGGTGTTTCTTCACCTCTTTTATAGACATACCTTCAAGCTCGGAGTTTAAAAACACGGATATCTTCTGGAGCTCTTCCTTTTTTATCTCCGTATCCAGTTCGACTATAACGTCCCTTAAAAGCCCGGAGGAGGTAAGCAAAACGGCGAGTACCTTTTTGGGCTCTATAAAAACAAGCTCAACCTTCTTAAATATACTTCTCTTTAGCCGTGGGAATAAAACAACCCCGACCTGTTTTGTGATGGAAGAAAGCACGCTTGAGGCCTTTTTTATAATATCCTCGACAGCCTGTTTTTTTGCTTCAAACACCCTGCTTATCTTCTCAATCTCAATCTGGTTTAAACGCTCGATTTCCTTCATGTTATCTAAATAAAATCTGAAACCCTTATCTGTAGGGATTCTTCCGGATGAGGTATGTATATGGGTCAAATAGCCCTCCTCTTCCAGTTCTGCCATTATATTCCTGATGGTCGCGGAGCTAAGGGACGATTTAAGTTTCTTTGAAAGATACAGAGAGCCAACGGGAATAGCAGTATCAATATAAGACAACACGACTATGTCTAATATTTTGTTTCTCCTTGATTTTAAATCACTTACAACCATTTCCTGCCCCTAATTTAGCACTCTATCAGTTAAACTGCTAATTATAATAAAAAAAACTGTTTTGTCAAGCAAAAAATGCCAACTGGCGCTTATTTTTTGCTTGATTCCGCAAAGACTTTTGCGGAATCTTAGGTTATATAAATTTGCCCCGAAGGTGGTGTTTAAATTTTGCTTGCGTCTTGAAAGCTTTCAAGACATAGACAAAATTTATACGCCAGCTGGCAAATTTTGTCTTATTCCACAAAGACTTTTGGGGAATCTCAAGAAAAATTCTCACCATTGGCTCGACAGCTTAAAAAAATTTTTCTTGATCCTGAAGGAGCCATTATGCAAAACTCACTGTGGCGACGAAGGATCTATTTAATTTCCTTAGTAGATAAAGTAAAATTTGGCAGCTGTCGTTTATTTTTTGCTTGATTTTAGAAAAGGCTTTTGAGGAGAGACGAAGTCTCGACGAGAGATCTTATGATGCATGCCGAAAAAATGCCTAAAGCACGGGTTTTGTAACGGTCTTAATTTATAGACGCTTGAAAAATTATGGCCTCTCGCACCTTAAACACAGTACTTTTTTCGTCTGCGGTGTGAGTTTGGCAAAATCGGATATCCTATAACCCGTTACCCATACTATCTTATCCCCGGAGCTAACCAGCGCAAGCTTATCTCTTTTATGCCTTGAAACCTTTTCGTCCACAAGGAAATCCTGAAGTTTTTTTTCTTAGCGCAAATAGAATTATTAGAAGGAAAGCAACTCTGACCCCATTTTTGATTGGTTAGCGTTTAAAGCCGAATTGCTTGGGGTGGGCACGCTAGCCCCAACGACTACCCTTTGCGGTACAAAATTTTGATTTAAAAATCAGAATCTATTCAAAAACTTATTACTAATCTACCTATTTATCCTTACTTTTTGATTTAAGTTCTGCTAATTCTGTTTCTAGATTACGAAAATGCTGAATATCAAATTCCTGAGTTCAATAATTAAGTGCAACACTTAGGAATTGTGCTATCCTAAGTGTTTATGAATATACAATATACGCAACTGACGCTCCAAGAACGTGA
>JAGVOB010000225.1 GCA_020052955.1 Candidatus Omnitrophota bacterium
ATTTTCCACGGCATGGCATGTTACCTCCTTGCCGTATAGTATAATATGTAAACTATGTACCCGGTATATTTTGTAAACTATGTTACCAGTTTGTACACACCCTCATTCGGGAGGGGGGAGTGATCAATTTTTTAAAGAGCAAGAAATCATTTAAGAAGATTATGTTCCTTTGAAAGCTTTTTAAGGCCATCTGCCATATGGTTAACGACAGATGCCAGGTGTTTAAGCTCATCATCTTTTCTTAGATTTATCTTTATATTGAAATTGCCTTCTGCTATATTATGCAGTTCCCTTTCAATCCGTACAAGCGGTCCTGCTATCTTGTGCGTGAAATATACCACCGACACTATTACGATAGGCAGAAGCAAGAGCAGTTCAAATAACGTCAAAAGGCTTATCGTAGGCAGGAATACCTCAAGCACGTCATATTTAACGAGGCCCAATCTCTGCACTGTAACCCAGACTGCCCTGTAGGCTAGCCCCATTCCTATGATTGCAACAAACACCGTAAAAAATAATATCATCCTGACCGAATTCAGCTGAAACTCATTGCGTATAAGATATCTTATCCTTTTATCTACAGGTTTTGTGATCATGACTTACCTCCCTCTTAGCAGATTACATATTAACCAGATAAGGCAACGATTGTCAACACATTCGTATATCCCGATGGTCCCAAAAATACATCGGGATTTCCTGTATATTATTTTATGGGTATACTCAGTGTTGACACTGCACGTTCGCTCCGCTCAGTGTCCCTCGAACAGTCCCGAGCAGAGCGAGGGAAGAGCAATAAGCCCTTCGGGCTTACGGCTCTGATTTCCCAATACTAAGCATTGGGGCTCGTCGCCGAACGTGTCAAGTAACTAAAGTGAGATTGCCGAAAAAATCCTAAACAATGCAGCAATCTGTATAATCTTAAATAATCTGTGTAATCAGAGAGCGCTGATATGATTTTTAAGAATACTTCAGCGCTCTCAAAGTTCAGTCCTTCCCTCTAAAGCCCTTGCTAGCGTTGCCTGATCAGTATATTCAAGATTGCTTCCCACCGGGATACCGTAGGCTATCCTCGTAAGCTTAACGCCCAGCGGTTTTATAAGTTTCGTAAGATATAAAGCCGTTGCTTCTCCCTCTGTATTTGAGCTTGTAGCTATAATAATCTCTTTTATCTCGGAGTTTTTAATCCTTAATATTAATTCCTTTATCTTTAAATCATCCGGCCCTATCCCATCAAGCGGAGACAGCGCGCCCAGAAGCACGTGGTATAACCCCTTAAACCATTGGGTTTTTTCAATCGCCACTATGTCCTTCGGCTCTTCAACCACACAAATAATAGAACAGTTTCGTGTAGGGTCCTGGCATATCCTGCAGTTCTCATCCTCTGACAGATTAAAACAGTTTCTGCAGAAGGTAATTTTATCCTTCAGCGCGACAATCGAGTCAGAAAGAGCCTTTGCCTGTTCTTTCGGAACCTTAATGATATGAAATGCGAGCCTCTCGGCGGTCCTTGGCCCGATACCCGGCAGCTTCATAAGCTCTTTCAGCAGGTCCTCCATTGCGCTTGTATAGCCCTTGGATTGAAACATATATTTAACGGCCTTTCTCCATTTCTTTATCTTTCTCGACAACCTTTCCGCCAAAGAGCTTGAGCGTCAGCTTTAGTATGGAGTCATCCCTTGAACCTTCCTCTTTGCTGGGTTCCTCCATAAATTCTTCTTTCTGGGGCAACCCAACCTCCGTATCTTCACTGACACCTTCTTCCGTTTCCTCTATAACAGCTGTATCCGCCGCATCTCTTATATAAGTCGTAAATGTGATTTTTAAGCTCTGGCCTGCAAGCCTGGATAAAATTTCCTCTATAAGTTTTTTATTCTCGGCCCGCTCGAGGCTCTCTTTATGGAAGGTGAGCCCGTCGGGCACCCCTATAATAAGAAAACTGTCTTCTGACCCGATAATTTTTGCATCGAGCATAAGCGTTGCCACCGACATCTTCTCGTCCTTTAATATTTCTATGAGCTCACCCCAGCAGGATTTGATTGCTTCCAGATTTATGGGGCCTTTGCCGTCTTTTTCTTTGAGGGATGGGCCTTTCGGAGGCGAAAGGTTTTCTTCATTCTTAACCTGTCCACTTACGGCTTTTTTTTCGTTATTGTTTTTAACCTCCGAAGCGGCTTGCGTCTTTTCGGATGTAAGCGATGATAGCCTGTCCAATAGCTCATCAAGCGCAACGAGATTTTCCCTCTGGGTTAGCTTTACCATCGTAACCTCTAAAATAATCCTATCATATTGATGCCTTCTTATCAGCTCCTGTGTATGTAAAAGCACATTTATAATATAGAATATATCCTGCGCGGAAAACGAGAGCGATTGCTTTACAATCAGATCAAGCTGTTCTTTTGAAGCCTCAATAAGACTAGATATAGAGTCTTTATTAACTATCCTGGCTATAAGTATATTCCTGAAGTGCGCGACAAGAGCCGTTACAAACTGCGATACGTCCTTTCCTTCATTTATAAGGTTACTTATAAACGAAAGCGCCTTTTTTGAATCTTTGTCTATAAAGCTTTCCGTTATATTAAAAATTATATCCTGCGGCACAATACCTAAAACAGCGGTTACGTCTTCAAATTTTATCTTTCCATCCGAGAAAATTCCGACTTGCTCAAGCACGGACTCCGCATCCCGCATGCTGCCCTCGGATATCTTCACTATTTCAAAAAGTGCATCCTCGTTAATATTAAGATGTTCTCTAGCCGCTATGGATTTTAGCTTGGTTATTATTTCTTTTACGGGAATCTTCCTAAAGTCAAACCTCTGGCAGCGCGATATTATGGTAGCCGGTACCTTGTGCGGCAGTGTTGTTGCAAGGATAATCTTAACATGCGGCGGAGGCTCCTCAAGAGTCTTAAGCAGGGCGTTAAAAGCCTCATCAGTTAACATATGTGCTTCATCTATTATATAAATCTTAAATTTCCCGGATGTAGGCTGAAATTTTACATTTTCTCTTAAGTTTCTTATATCCTCTATTCTACGGTTCGATGCCCCGTCTATCTCTATAAGGTCAAGGTTCATGCCATTTTTTATTTCATTACAGGAAGGACATTTATTACAAGGCTCGGATGTAGGCCCGTTTTTGCAGTTTAAGGCCATGGCAAATATCCTTGCCGTTGATGTCTTGCCTGTCCCTCTCGGCCCCGCAAATAAATATGCATGCGCTAACTTGTCCATTAATATCGCATTTTTTAGCGTAGTCGTTATATGGGGCTGACCAACTACCTCATCAAAATTCTGCGGTCTAAATTTCCGTGCGTATACTCTGTAACTCATATCCTCTAAATATGCCCAACTTATAGGGAAATATCTCGTTAAGCGCGATTTATTCCGAAACTAAAACCTTACCCCTAACCAAGTCACCGTTTCCAATATATTCTTTTTATCCCCGAAATACGCCCTGCCCGCTTTTAAGGGGTGGGCGTAGCCGAATTCTGCTCCGCAAAACAAATAATCGTTGGGAAACCAACTGAATACTGTATTCCATTGATTGGAAAAATGCTTTCCGGCATTTGCATTGTTTTCTCTATCTAAAGACAAATCATAACACATTAACCTTAACTGCGTCCTTTTTGTGGGGTTTAAACCTGCCTCAAATAACGCGGTTCGCTGATTGGTGTGGAATAAGTTCACGCTTATGCTTCCTAAATACCATTTTCCCCAATCCTTAGCGCCATAAAACATAGCATCAAACGCCTCATTTTTATCTGAACTAGGGTCATCTCCTGGGAAATAATAATAGCCTGCCTTAAGATAAGGGGAAAATGTCTTATCTCTGAAGCTATAAATAGTATCAAAATATCCGCCTAAAGAGCGTCTGTTTTGTCTGGTAGCGCTTAGGACGCCGTTTTTCACATTAGTCCTTCCCCATTCAGGAACTAGTTCTGCTTCAATAGTCAGGCGGGGCAAAACAGCTACATTGTAACTAGACCTCAAAGACAAGGCCAGGGTATCGCTTTGCAAGGCAGACTTATCGTGTTTATAAAACGTGCCTAACTCCCATATGCCAAATTCCTTAGCATCGTAATGGAGATTGATACCAGATACATTTTTTAATCCACCATATTTGATATTATCTTTTAAATAGGTCTCATAACTAATATAGCTCTTATCAGTCTGGCCGGCAAATATATCCAGCGTAAAATTTTGGCTTGGATTATATGTTGTCCTGAGGGCATAGAGACTCCTTATTGAGCGCGTCCAGGCCGTTCTTTTATCGGAAAAGAAATCATAAATAAGCAGGCCGTCTCCGAATTCAATATTTTGGCGGCCAACAGTTACCTTTAATGGTAAATCTAAAAGATTGCGTTTAGTAAAATTAGCGAATTCAAGCTTGGTAGAAAACCCATGATTTGTTACTCCGCTATATTCATTGGCATCGCCGGCCAGATGTTGTCCAACTACGCCAAGATTAAAATCTAAATCTTCGCATGGAAAAACCCTTGCATCTACGCGGGATATAGTTTCCAAAAAGCTATCTTTTTTATTTCTGCTGAAATATACATTATCCTGCCAGATAAAATATTCACATAGACTACCAGAAATCTTTATCTTGTCAAGCCACCCTGGCTTATTTCCTTTATCAGCTTTAGGGCTTTCGTAAATCCCCTTCTTGCTTTCCTCTTTTGACTGAGAAATCTCATCAGCATAAGATACCCCGCCTAAAAGTACAAGCACTGCTATTATGCCTAAATAAAAAGTTTTCCTTTTTTTATTATTTATCGCTCGCACTTAATCTTCCCATTTAGTTTATAAAAATACTGGGGTAGCACTGCGATAACTGTCCACCAAAGCTTGGTGGCGGGCTTAACATCTCTTCCTCAAAGACGCCCCATTTCTCAATTGGCGGAGAGGCAGGGATTCGCCCCCTACACTCGCAGGATTTGCTCGCTGCGTAGGCTCCCCTCGCTCACTGCTGCTCAAGATATTCGCTTTTCCTCCCATAAGGTCGGCGTTCACTCGCTTCGAATCCCTCTCAGAGAAGTTCAAGCGGAGAGGCAGGGATTCGAACCCTGGAAGCACCTTTTGAATGCTTACACGATTTCCAGTCGTGCCGATTCAACCAGCTCTCGCACCTCTCCAAAAATTTGGTTTGTAAATTTTTGGATCTCGAGTCCGCCTTCACTTCGGTGGCGGACGAGAGATCTTTATTAATTTGATTTATCAAAAAATTTGGATCTCGAGTCCGCCTTCACTTCGGTGGCGGACGAGGGATATTGAATTTTATTTCCTACAAATTTTAAATTTTTGGATCTCGAGTCCGCCTTCGCTTCAGCGGTGAACGAGAAATATTTGTTATTTGCTTTATAATCTTTATCCCAAGTCTTGCTATGCGGACAAAGAATATTTTTTATAAAGCCTTCCATAACAGGTTTCCGTATGGCTCATACTGCACTTCGCCTTGCTCAGTGTCCTGAGCTTTTGCGAAGGAACCGGCCATTGTTCATCC
>JAGVOB010000103.1 GCA_020052955.1 Candidatus Omnitrophota bacterium
TCGTTACTCACCCCTTTTTAGGGTGAGTATACCTGACATTTTCTATTTGCAGAATACTGACATTATTATATTGCGTCTACATGAAATTCTTGGCGGGTGGAGAGGGTTGGTTTAGGGTTCCCTGCGAGGAGGTACCCTCTACTAGGCAACCAATTCTTTTAAGCGAGCATAAGACCCATCCTTTAAAAGGAAGAGGATGGTCTATCCCGCTGGATACAGCGCGCAGGAGCATGGTTATGAGGAGAGGCTTCTCCGTAAATTGCGAGAGCCGAGCCCCTTTAAGGGGTTGGGGGTGCTAATAGGAGAAGTCGAAACGAATGCAACGAGCACTGCCAGCGAGCGTAAAGAATTGCGTTGCCATCAAACACTAAACTTAATATTCACTATATCGCCGTCCTGTATGACGTAGTCCTTATCTTCCTGCCTTAAGTAGCCCTTTTGTTTTGCCGCGTTGAACGAACGGGCTTCTATGAATTTCCCATATTCAATTATTTCTGCTTTGATAAAACCCCGTTCTATATCGGTATGGATTTTACCTCCTGCCTGGGGCGCCTTGGTGCTCTTTATGATAGCCCAGCCTCTTGTTATCTCATCCCCTACGGTAAAAAACGTAATAAGGCCTGTGTTATCGTAAATCTGCTTTATGAAAATTTCCGCCCCGCTTAAGGCGACACCTAAGTCCTTCAGAAAATCTGCCTTAAGCGCTTCGTCGGTAAGCTCCTCCATCTCAAGCTCAAGCCGTCCATAAAAAGGAATACAAGAAAGCTCTTGCGTGCTCAATTCGTTTTTAAGTTTTTCTATATCGGGCTGTTTCTTTTCTTCTCCTGAATTTACTACCCTGACAATAGGCTTTAAGGAAAGGTATTTAAAACCGCGGATAAGTTTTTCTTCGTCAAGGGAAAGCCCTAAGGTTCTAAGAGGTTTCTTATTCTCAAGGGTTGCCCTGCATTTGGTTAAGACGTCAAATTCCTTCTGGTTTTCCTTCCTTCCCTTTTTAAGCTCGGTTTCTACTCTTGTAATTCGTTCGATTACTGCCGCGAGGTCTTCGTTTATCAAAATCTCCTCAAAGAGGGCGATGTCGCGCTTTGGGTCAATTGAACCCTCAGTGTGCAAAACGTCCTCCCTTTCAAAGAACCGCACCACTTCGATTATTACATCCTGATCTCGAAGTAATAGAAAATCCGGTTTTTCGACGTTGTCTTTCTGGCGCGTCGGGATATCAACAAAGACAAGCTCGGGGTAAACTATTTTCCTGCCGGGGAATAGATTATCTAATTCATTTAAGCGGGGGTCTTTTACCTTGGCAGTAAACAACTCCTGGGATTTTCTCTTTGCGGATTGCGTTTCTTCTTCCTGAGAGGATTTGGCTTTCAGGGCATTAAAAATTGTGGTCTTCCCAGAGTAAAGAAGTCCACTTATACCTGCTTTCATATATTATAAAGCCTTCCATAACAGGTTTCCGTGTGGCTCATACTGCACTTCGCCTTCTTAGTGTCCTGAGCTTTTGCGAAGGAACCGGCCATTGTTCCCCTCGTTTAGCTTGAGGACATTTGCCCCTCACTTGACTCGGGACTTTGCTGGCCGTGAATGTATAAATAGAGGCTAATGCTTTGTGGTTATGGGCTCATCTTCATGCTGAGGCTGAAGCTGCTCCTGTTCTTCTTTATATATAAACTGTTTGCCTTCGTAATTCCTGAGGGTGTATGTGCCGTTAGAATAACCTACTATGTAATTCGGGCTGACGGGTATCTTTCCGCCGCCGCCCGGGCCGTCTATAACATACGTTGGTACGCAGTAGCCGGAGGTATGGCCCCTGAGTTTTTCCATTATATTTATACCATTGGAGATGGTTGTGCGCAAATGGCTTGTGCCTCTTACGGGGTCGCACTGATATATATAGTATGGCCTTACCCTTATCTTTAAAAGCTCATGCATCAGCTTTTTCATTATAAAAGGCCTGTCGTTTATTCCCTTAAGAAGCACTGTTTGGCTTCCGAGCGGAATACCGGAATCAGCCAGCATATCACATACTCTTTTAACCCTCTTTGTAATCTCCTTTGCATGATTAAAATGTATGCTCATCCATATGGGGTTATATTTTTTTAGAACCTTTATTAAATCCTCTGTTATCCTCTGGGGAAGCGTAACGGGAATTCTGGTTCCTATTCTCAAAAATTCCACATGCGTTATTGCGCTTATGTTCTTTAATATTCCGTCCAACACCTCATCCTCAAACATAAGCGGGTCTCCGCCAGATATAAGAACATCCCTTATCTTTTTATTGCTCTTTATATAATCGTATGCCTTTTGAAGGTTTTCGCTACTTATAGAATGATCTTTATCGCCCACGATTCTCCGCCTTGTGCAATGCCTGCAGTATAAGGCGCACTGCTCAGTTACAATTAATAAAACCCTGTCGGGGTACCTGTGCACGAGCCCGGGAACGGGGGAGTCCTCATCTTCGCCGCAGGGATCTAGCATATCATTAGGGCTTATATGTGATTCATTTATAAGGGGCACACACTGTCTTCTTATGGGACAATATGGCTTTTCAGGGTCGATTAAGGATGCCCAGTAAGGGGTTATAGCCATGGCAAGCCTTCCCTTGGAAAACTTAATACCATCCTCCTCTTCCTGGGTCAGCTGTATTATACTTTTTAATTCATCAAGTTTTGTTATGCGGTTTTTTATATGCCAGCGCCAATCTTCCCATTGCTCTTCCTTTATATCTTTCCAGAATTCAATGCGCCGATAATTGTCCTGTGACAATTTTGCCCGATCCTTTCTGGCCAAAAGGGCCTGTTAACTTTAATAAATACCTAGCTTGCGCATTCTTTAATATACCGTTTATTAAAGCATTATAAGAAATATTTGCGGCCCTTGTCATAATCGTTAAATTACTCTCGTCCGGATCCAGGCCGGGTAACGGATTTACCTCGAGCACATACGGTATATTATCGCCGCTTAATCTTATGTCCACCCTCGAAAGGTCAAAGCAACCCAATGCCCTGTGCGCTTTTAACGCCACATCCTTGACAATCCTTTCGGTTTCTTCGTCTAATCTGGCAGGGCAGAAAAACTCGGGAACCAGATGCAGGCTCGCGTCCCCCTGAAACTCCTTCATCCGCCATGAATAGAAGAACTCGCCGGATTTCTTGCAATTTCTAAAATCTACCTCGATAACAGGCAAGAGCGTCGGATTTTCATTTCCCAATATCCCGACGGTTAGCTCCTTCCCTTCTATAAATTCCTCAACCAGAACCTCTTGTTTGTAAAGCGTAAAAGCCTTCTTAACTTCTTCGTAGAGTTTATCCGGGCTCCTTACGACGCTGGTAACAGACAGCCCCTTTGCCGAACCCTCGCAGTTAGGCTTTACTATTAACGGAAATTTTAGGGATTCTGATAATTTATCGTCAACCGACTTAAAAAGCTGGAAGCCGGGCGTCGGGATATTCTCATGACAGAATATCTTCTTCGTCACAGCCTTGTCTAAGGCTATGGCAAGCGTCAAAACATCGGAACCCGTATAGGGAATGCCGATAAAATCCAGTATAGCAGGAACCTGCGATTCCCGGCTCATGCCATTTACGCCCTCGGCTATGTTAAACACCATATCAACTTTATTTTTTATAAAGAATTCTAACGACTGCATATTGGCTTCAACAAGCACAACCTCGTTCCCGTCGGATACAAGCGCCTTCTTTATCGCATTTACGGTCTTTGGGCTGTCAAACTCCGAGAAATAATCTACGGGTAACTCTGGGCTCGTATTTTTCTTTTTCAGATTATAGGTTATCGCTACCTTGTACATATAAAGCCCTCCACAGCTCCTCGGGCTAAAGCCCGAGGTTTCCGTATGGCTCATACTGCACTTCGCCTTCTCAGTGTCCTGAGCTTTTGCGAAGGAACCGGCCATTGTTCCCCTCGTTTGACTCGGGACTTTGCCCCTCGTCCGCTTTTAGCGAACTCGGGATTCTACTGGCCGCGAATGTATCAAAATATTATTTATAGCCCGTATCTATCTATTGCCTGCTTTAATAACCTGTTTACTATCTCTTCAAATTTTATGCCGAGATATTCCGCAATTGTCATAAATACATCCTCCCTTGAAAGAGACGGCAATGGATTTACCTCCAGGACGAATGGATTATTATCCTTATCCACCCTTATATCCACCCTGCCGAAATCCCTGCACTCAACCACCCTATATGCGCGTATAGCTATTTCCTTGAGTCTATTCTCCAGGCTCTTTGAAATCTTGGCGGGGCAGATGTAATTTATAGAAGTTGAATTTATTCTTGAGAAGGTATAATAGAGCTTGCCGAGAGAAAACCTTCCATCCATCTTTATTTGAACAACGGGAAGGGCTTGAAGTTTCTTATTCCCGATAACGGCAATGGTAAACTCCGAACCTTCTATAAAACGCTCAACCAGGGCGGGCTGTTTATAGGTTTTGATAACCCAGTTGGCCTGCCTTTTTAGAGCCTTTAAATCGTTTACAACAGATCTATCATTTATACCCTTGCTTGAACCCTCAGACCTGGGTTTTACTATAAGGGGAAATTTTGGTTTTATACCATTTAGACTAAAGGCATTTTGGATTTGAAAATAAGGGGCGGTGGGTATGTTTTCGGATGCAAGGAGTTTCTTTGTAATAAATTTATCCAGCGTTAAGCTGAGAGTAAGGCCGTCTGAACCCACAAAAGGAATACCCGCCATCTCCAGTATTACGGGTACCTCACTTTCCCTGTTTCTTCCAGAGCGGCCCTCGGCAAGATTAAATACAATATCTACCTTCAGGGAATTTAACCTCTCAATGAGGTTATTGACATTGCCTATTTTTACAACCCTATAGCCCCCGCTTTTGATGCAGTCTTTTATAGACTCTATTGTATCCCTGTGATCAAACTCCGCATTAGCGTCGGGCGGGTCATCGCTATTAAAGCTGTATTCATCCTTCAGGTCATAAGTCAACCCAACTGTTAAGGCCTTCCTTCTTGATGGCATCAGCTCAATTTCTCCAATGTTTTATTTACCTGAATGAGCTTTTTGCAGACCGTCGGATACGATATGCCTAAAATCTTCTCTACCTCCTTTATATTTCCCCTTTTTTTTACAAAAACTTCTATAAAATTCTGGTCCTCATCACACAGACTTCCCAGTTTCGAAAAAATAAAGTCACCCTCCATGGTTATCTTGCAGGCCGGGCATTTTAGTTTCTTTATATGCAAATGTTTTGTGCATATAGGGCAACGAGACTGAGCTTTTATCATAGTTAATATAATATATTACATTATAAATTTTGTCAAGCATTTATTTATAAAATATCAATTTTTTTAATTATAATATTAATTTTTTTAATTTTTCTCTAAATTAGGGACAAAAAAAGAAGGGTATATACTCTGTATTCTATATACCCTTCTTTTTAATTTATTCAACTTTAACTACTTAGCGCTCCTTATTTTTTAACCTTGTCAACAAGCTCGTGGACAAATTTCCCGGCGATATCCTTGCAGCCCAATCCGAATGCAAGACCAATCGCTATACCTATAGAGGCAAGCACAACAGTTATTAGTGTGTTTAGAACGGCTGTTGCGATATTAAGCTGCTCGAGTGCAATTATTACCGCAAATACACCAACAACCACCTTAACCGTCTTTCCTAAAATCCTTGAAGACCCTAATCCCGCGTTCACTGCGGCGGTTTTTATCACTGTCTCAAGAACAGTTGCAAGGAAAAGACCCAGCACCAAAATAAATACTGCTGCAATAACATTGGGTATATACATTACAACCTGGTCTAAGAGCTTTGCTGTCTCTGTAAGACCGAAGGCATTTACTGCTGTAATAAACACCACAAGCATTATAACCCAGTAAATTATCTGTCCTACCAGCTCCGAAAGAGTATACTTTATATCTCCCTTCCAGAGTAGATTTGTAAAACCTGACTTGTCCGAAATTAGATCAATCTTAATAAGCTTCAACCCTTTTGTCGCTGCGGCCTTGATAATATTTGCAATAAGCCAACCGATGATCAGGATAACCAACACTGCAACCAGCGTGGGAACAAATGAGGCTGTCCTGTTAAACATAGTCCTGATCTGATCCTGCACTATTGCATTTAAATCCGCCATACCCATCATCTACCTCCTTTCGTTATTTTGCTACAACCTTATTTGAGTTAAATTTAACATACAGAATTTTATTTGTCAATAACTATATTTATTTTAATGAATCTCCACGGGCTAAAGCCCGTGGTTTTTCTGGATGCTCCCGACTCGGGCTTCAATACGCGGAAATTTTCTTCGATAATTTCCGCGACCTCGTCGGGATAATCTTTGGCGCATTCTGCGCGTCGATTAAAGAAATTTTTCGATAGGCCCCGGAATCTTTATAGGCCTTGCATTTTTATTTACGAATACATGCGTGGTGTATCCCGTTGCCGATGATTTCTCCTTCGAGAGAGTGCTTAAACTAAGATTAAGGACCATATAGTCAAACTGCAGTTTTGATTTGTCATTTTTTCTAAAAGAGGTTTTTATTTCTAAGAGATCATCGTATCTAGCCGGTAAAATATAATTGCATAATGCCTCAAGTACAACAAGGTAGATACCTTTCTTTTCTAATTCTTTATATTCAATTCCTAAATCTCTGAAATGCTCGGTTCTCGCTACCTCGAAGTAGACAAAATAATTAGAATAATACACTATGCCCATATTATCCGTTTCCTTATATCTGACCCTAATTCTAGTTTTATGAGTATGCACGTGTTAAATCCAAATTTTCAAAATTCCCGCCTGCCAAAGCAAATCGGCGGGCAGGCAAAATTCAAATGAGGCAAAAAAAGAAGTTTTGTCATTTGTGCTTTGTTATTTGTCATTTTCCTTTTTTGCTTTTCCCTGCTTTGCAACCTCGGATACCGCCTTTTCTATATCCCTTGAATCTCCGAGGTAATAATGCTTTATGGGCTTTAGGTCTTCCTTAAGTTCGTACACTAGCGGTATCCCCGTAGGAATATTCAACCCTACAATATCTTCATCGGGCACATCGTCGAGATATTTGACAAGGGCTCTCAGGCTATTTCCATGTGCCGCTATTATTATGCGTTTGCCGGATTTAACAGCAGGGGCTATGGTTTGGTGCCAGTATGGCAGAAACCTTGCTACGGTATCCTTCAGGCACTCACTTAGAGGTATTTCTTTTGGGCTCAAGCTGTTATATTTTGGGTCGTTACCGGCAGAACGGGGGTCTTTTTCATCAAGAGCTGGGGGTGGAACGTCATAGCTTCTTCTCCAGATAAGCACCTGCTCCTCTCCAAATTTTTCTGCCATCTGGGCTTTATTTAATCCCTGGAGTGCGCCGTAGTGACGCTCATTCAAACGCCATGAATTGTAAACCGGTATCCACATCGAATCCATCTCATCCAGCACAATCCAAAGAGTACGTATTGCCCGCTTTAACACGGATGTAAAAGCGATATCAAAAGCAAAGCCCTCTTTCTTAAGTGACGCTGCCGCGCTCGACGCCTCATCAATTCCCTTTTCTGAGAGGTCCACATCAGTCCATCCCGTAAATCTGTTTTCCTTATTCCATATACTCTCACCGTGCCTTAAAAGAACTATCCTGTGCATAAGCGGGTTCCTCCCTTACTCCTTTTTATTCTCCTTCTGTACCCTTCGTAATGGTAGAGATATTGCTGGGCATAACCGCAAAATCTGCCAAAGTGCTTTCTGGCGAATTCTCTTATTTTCTTCGGAGAAACCTTCTCCCCCTTAAAATATAACTCTTCAATTATTCTGTTTATCCTTATGTCCACGGGAAACGCCTCGTATTTTTTGAAGGCAAATAACAGCACACAATCCGCCACCTTCTCCCCTACGCCCGAAAACCCCAGAAGATAATCCTTTGCTTCCTCGTATGTCTTCGCATATAGTGAAGTTATTCTTTCTTCCTCTTTTACAAACTTTCTTGAGGAATCTATTATATATTCTGCCCTAAACCCCAGGCCAAGTTTTCTTAGATCTCTTACACTTGCCCTCGCCAGACTTGACGGCGCGGGAAAACTAAAATCACTGTACCCGTTTAAAGAAATCCTTTTACCATAGAATCTTGACATATTACGGATTATGGTCTTTATTCTCGGAATATTGTTATACGATGATATGATAAAAGATATTATGCACTCCCACGGTAATTGCCTAAAAATCCTCAAACCTTTAAACTGCTCTATTGCCATGTGGATATTTTCATCCGCGTCTATCTCTCTTAGCTTGGGCGCTATATCCGAAGATGCATCCAGATAATCTTCAATATCCGTCCCGTTCTTAGAGTAACTGGATTGTTCAATAGTTAATTTATTATCCCGTTGCTCTACCTTAAACATGCTGTCGCCAACAACGCCTAAATATGAACCTTTGCATTGCTCCCACCTGAATACCTGGCCACAATCAAGACTATGCTTAAGGCTATACGGTAATTTTACCCTGAGGTTCATTTTCTTGTCTTTGAAACGGTTATACTGCTCTGCGCCTGGTAAATGCCCTTTTTATCCTTGTACGAAACCCTGCAAGGCTCATCGGCTTCAAAAAATAACACCTGGGCTATGCCCTCATTTGAGTAGAGCTTGACGGGCAAAAGACCCATGTTGGATATTGCAAGCGTAGCATACCCTTCCCACTCAGGTTCAAATGGGGTGACGTTTACAATAACGCCACACCTGGCATAAGTTGATTTCCCGACGCACACGGTGATAACGCCTCTGGGGATCTTAAAGTACTCCTTGGTCCTGGCAAGCACGAAGGAATTCGCAGGCAGGATAAAATATTCTGATTTCTGATTTATGAAATCAGACTCTTTTATGGTCTTTGGGTCTACTAGGGGTATACCTTTCTTAAGGAATATAAATTCGTCAGCTAAGCTTATATCGTAGCCATACGAGGAAAGTCCGAATGAGATTTTGTCTTTAACCGCGCGGTTTGGCGAGAATGGCTTTATCATATCGTATTCCAAAGCCATCTTCTCAATCCAAGCATCGGATTTTATAGACATATATCCTTATCTGTAACCCCGCGGGTGAAACCCGCGGAACTCTGGTGATGAGATTAGAGAAGTCCGCACCTTTGAAATTAGAGGTAGAATAGCGAAGTCCCGCGGATTGATGTTAACATTTTGAAAAACCGCAGGAATAACAAACAACGCAACCTTCTTCATGTTGGAGAGAACCGCTGCAATCCGGGCATACTCCCACCACGTTGCCGAATTTATTATTCTTTTGCGATTGTACATCTAACACGCCTGGTTCATTTGAGATTTTAGACTTACCTTTTATAAACTGCCTTTCTATGACCCTTGCAATCGCATCTGCGCAGGAAAATATCCTACCACCCTTTTCCCACGACGGAGAGGGGCATCGGATACTGGAAAGCTGCTCAATTATAGACTTTATATCTATGCCGCTTCTAAAAGCAAGGGACACCAGCCTGCCTATAGCCTCTAGCTGGCTTGCTGCGCAGCCGCCGGCCTTGCCCATCTGGGTAAATAATTCAAAGGGTTGCCCTTCATCATCTACGTTTAGAATGATATAAAGATTTCCGCAGCCTGTACCAATCTTTGTAGTCGTTCCCGTGGTTATATTTGGCCTTGGTTTTGGAGATATCCTATCCGTCTGGGCGGTTTTTTTATTATCTATATTTAAAACCTGCTTGTCTCTGCTTCTATCCCTGTATATAGTTACGCCTTTACAGCCGAGCTTATATGCTAAGAGGTAAACTTCCTCAACGTCTTTAACCGTAGCGTCGTGTGAAAAATTTACAGTTTTTGATACCGCGTTGTCCGTAAACCTCTGAAATGCCGCCTGCATCTTTATGTGCCAAATGGGCACTATATCGTGGGCTGTTACAAAAATCTTTCTTATTTTATCTGGTATTACATCAAAATTCTTTATGGAGCCTTTTTTTGCTATCTCCCTCATAAGCTCATCAGAATAAAATCCCTCTCTTTTGGCTATCTCCAGGAATGGTTCGTATACCTCTGGAAGTTCATCGTTATCCAAAACATTCCTGGTGTAAGATATGGCAAAAAGAGGCTCTATGCCGCTTGAGCAACCTGCGATTATGCTCAACGTCCCCGTGGGGGCTATAGTGGTTGTTGTAGCATTGCGCAGCTTTAGATTATTCTCTTTATTATAGATACTATTTTCAAAATTCTTAAATGTACCTCTTTTGGCGGCTAGCTCGCTTGAAGCGAGTTTTGATTCTCTAGATGCAAAATCCATAATATCGCCTGCTACAGAAATCGCCTCGTCTGAATTATACGGAATTCCCAATTTGATAAGCAGGTCCGTAAAACCCATGATACCAAGCCCTATTTTTCTATTGGACTTTGTCATTTCCTCTATTTTCTTGAAGGGATATTTATTCATGTCGATTACGTTATCAAGGAAATGCACGGCCGTCCTTATAATATATGAAAATCTTTTATAGTCTATTGCGCCGTTATTTGCAATTTTGGCCAGATTTATCGAACCCAGGTTGCAGGATTCATAAGGAAGGAGCGGCTGTTCGCCGCAGGGGTTGGTTGATTCTATCTCTCCAAGGGCAGGGGTAGGATTTGCTTCATTCAGCCTATCTAAAAATATAATTCCGGGGTCTCCGTTTTTCCATGCATTTTCTACTATTAAATCAAATATCTTTTTTGCATTAAGTTTGCCTTGCAACCTTTTGGTTCTTGGATTAAACAGCTCATAATCCAAATTTTCTTTAAGTGCCTGCATAAACTCACGGGTCAAACCTACGGATATATTAAAGTTATTCAAAATATGCCCCGATGTTTTAACGTTGATAAATTCCAGTATATCCGGATGATCAACTCGCAGTATTCCCATGTTGGCTCCGCGCCTTGTACCTCCCTGCTTGATCGCCTCTGTTGCGGCATCAAATACCATCATAAATGAGACCGGTCCGCTTGAAACGCCCTTCGTAGTCTGCACCACATCATTCTTTGGCCTTATCCTTGAGAATGAAAACCCCGTCCCGCCTCCGCTCTTATGAATAAGGGCCGTATTTTTTATCGCTTCAAATATACTTTCCATGGAATCGTCCACAGGCAAAACAAAACATGCTGAAAGCTGTTGAAGTTCCCTGCCTGCGTTCATAAGGGTAGGGGAATTAGGTAGAAATTCTAAGGATGTCATAATCTGATAAAACTCTTCCTCTGTCTTAGAGGTATCTATACCCGGCTCATACAAAAGGTCTGCCTGGGCAATATTTTTAGCTACCCTTCGGAACATATCCTCCGGGGTTTCCACAACATTGCCCGATTCATCTCTCTTTAGATATCGCCTCTTAAGTACCTTTAATGAGTTGGGGGATAATTTTATAGTAGATGCATTGTACGATAAATCCATTGGCTAAATCCTCCTCTATTAGATATCTGATTCCTTATATACTACAAGTTGATAGTTCGGTCAAGTGCAATACAATATTTAGACCTGTAAACAAAAAAAATACTGCTTATGGTATGTACTTTTGTTAATATCCTAACAGTATTTAAGTTATTTAGAGGGACAAAAATGCCCTTGTCAATAAATATTGAATTTTTCTAAAAATTAACAAGGGCATTTTGAAATTAAACCTTATTTTTTAAGGTAATTACCCGGTTTTATTTCTTCACTTCTTCTTTCTTCGTTTCTTCTTTCTTCGCTGCTATGGAATCTTTTATTTCGCTTACACCTGCAAAAAACGCAACAAGACCACCTACCACCAGCATTGCAGGAACGGTAGCTTTAAGCCCTCCTAAGAAAGACGGCCACCATTTAATAAGAAGCAAAATACCAACGACAGCGCATATAAGCCCTAAAATAATGCTTAAAACCTTTCCCATCTATTTCACCTCCTTCTACTTGGAAACCCAAATAAAATTATGTTTAAAATATATACCAAATAAAAGATGCTGTCAAGAATTCTTTTTCTAAGGTAAAGTCAATAGTTTTATGCGATAGCAGCATAGCGTTCCTCCATAACCGGTATCCTTACCGGTAGGTTATCCGGAATCTTTTCAATGTTTTTAAA
>JAGVOB010000070.1 GCA_020052955.1 Candidatus Omnitrophota bacterium
CTCTCTCTTCGCAGGAGAGCTGTTTATAGTTTTTATTTTTCATAACACCTAGGATACATGATTATCCTAAGTGTTGCACTTCATTATTGAACTTGGTTTATTAATTACCCAAGGATGCTATTTAATTCATAATTAATAATTAGTAATTCATAATTTTAAGTACTATGGATGATTTACTCAAAATCCGCCTGCTTTTAGACGAGGCGATTACGTATCAGGATGACGAAATGGCGAGAGAACTTGCGCTTGAGGGCTTGCGCCTTGCACAGGATAAGACCCTTCCTCTAGTAGAATCAGGAAGGTCTATCCTTCTGGATAAAGAGCTATTGGGAGAGATAGAATATTTTAAGGGCCAGCTTGAGATTTTGAATGAAAATTTTAAAAAAGCAATAGCCCATTTTGATAGGGCTATAAAATTTAACCCAAAAGACGGCGCCTCCTACAATGACAGGGCGCTTTGCATGATAGAGCTTGGAATTATTGACGGAGCCATGGAATATTTTGATAGAGGAATTAAGGCAGAACATGATTTTGCCACAATACATCATAACAAGGGCTGGCTTTTAAATAAACTGGGGCGGCATACGGAGGCGATAAGGTGTTTTAAGAAGGCAATAAAATTTGATTCTAAACGCGCCGTTACCTATGAAAATTTAGCAGACGCCCTTTATAATCTTGGAAGGCCAAAAGACTCCATAAGAGCATACAAAAAAGCCCTGAATCTGCTTAACCCAAAATATATCTACATAAAGAAACAGTTATCAAATAGCATAACACAAATAGAACAACAGTTTAAGGTTAAGACTTAAAGCAATCGGTTAATAACCCTCCTGAGAGCCATCCGGAAAAGACTAATTTTTAACTCATAATTCATAACTCATAATTTGTAATTATTTTTTTGCTCCTGCCCTTGACAAATCCATAACTATAAGCCATATTTAAAGAAGGAGAAGTCTATCCATTATTATATAGACTTTTTTATTTAATTACTTAGTTAATACTTATTAAATTAACAAAAAAATGGCAGACAAGAGTAGAGTTAAGATAAACGCCCTAACCCGCTTAACCGCACTGGTAATATTAGAACTTTTCCTTTTCTCAGATTTTTCCCTGCCCTTATCCCAGATGAACCCTGCCTATGCCTTAGTCCCTGCGTTTAAGACAAACCCTCTGAGCGAGAAAACTGGCACAAGAAATGAAGCAGAACTAATAAGAGCTATTATACAAGCCAGCATGAGTAAGGGTATGACTGAAGATGAAGTGAAAAAAGCTTTAGGCATAATTGAAAAAGAATTTAAACCTAAAGGAATTACAATTAAGTGGGAAAAAGTTTCAAGGGATGCAGAAGCT
This sequence comes from Candidatus Omnitrophota bacterium, assembly GCA_020052955.1. GTDB lineage: Bacteria > Omnitrophota > Gorgyraeia > VGKN01 > VGKN01 > JAGVOB01. The sequence goes on from JAGVOB010000070.1 coordinate 1,351, forward strand.
TCAAGGGGTGTCTATAGAGTAACAATAGGCGCAGCAGAAGTTGTTAAGGTATTCGAGCTAGGCTATGATTCAGATGAAAGCATATATATAGCAGGAGAGCCCAAAGAGGTAAAGCCGACGCTTATCCTTTCCGGAAAAGCCGCCGCCGAGGCCACCGCCACCGAAGCCACCCAAGCCCCAGCCGCCGAAGCATTAGAAGAAGGAAAAAGGCTAATAAGGATCGCTATAACCTATATTAGCTTTAATCTTCCAAAAGAGTTAGATGTTATTGATAGAGAAGGAATGGCTCCAGAAAATTTTGATAGTTATATAACACCAGAGTCAGCTGATAAAAGACCCTTTGTCCCTATTAAAGGCTTGCTCTTAGCTACTGGCAAGCCTCTCTATGTCGACGATGTGAGTTTTGCAGCAGAACGAAAGGAAATAGTCTTTATAGATGAGGATATATATGCCAACCACGGCAATCTAATACATTCTGGCCAGAAAAAGATAGATGAAATTGATGTAAATTCCATAGAAACATTGCCAGCCAACTTTATACCAGAAGGACAATTGAACAGAGCTAATAGGATTATTACAGACATTGAAGATAAGATTATAGGAAAAGGCAAGGAATTTTTAGACTATGTTAATACTAAGCGTAGAGAGATAGCCAAGGAACGAGGCCTTGCAGAAGAGGATATAAAAGATTTAAGCCAAGATGAATTATACGAGATCATTAGAACAGTTCATTTTAGCTGTCTAAATCAATTTACGCGTACAGCATCCGTAGCGGAATCAAAAGATGGAAAACATAAATGGATTATTTTCTTATTAGAGTATCTCTCGGCTTTAAGCGATGAAGAATTTGCCCTTGTCTATGGGCATGAATTAGGACATATTATAGTTGATTCTACAATTCCTGATTCTGAGGTAGAAAAGAAGTTACATAATATTACAACGCTATCAATGGAGGCCGGCGGACAGATTTCTAGCGTAGGATTAAGCGAAGAAGAAAAAGAGAAACTTTCAAACATTTTTCTTAATCGAGAAAACATCGCGGATCTCACTAGTGTGACTATAACCGGAGGCGATGTTAATATTTTAAAACAAGCTATTCTAAAAGGAAGAGAAATATCAATACAAGAGGACCCAGCGTATGCATTCATCGTATCTTTAGGTATCCGTACACATCCCGATGTATTTGTTAGAGGGATATTTGTTCAGGAAGGAGTATTTCGCCAATTTTTGGTAAGTCAATTAGAAGATATGCTTACTTCTATAATGGATGTAACGATAACGCCAGATGTTGCATTACCGTTACTCGAAATAGGTACAGATCCAATAATAATGTTTAAACCACCTGCTTCGCCTTCGGGGATAGCTCCAGAAATTCCCACCATCCCAGCCGCCGCCGAAGCCCCCGCCAAGCCAGCCACCACCGTCCAAGCCCCAGCCGCCGAAGTCCTAGCGGATAGACTCATAGGCGGAGAAGAGTTAAGTCCTGAAGAGATAGCCTTAGCGATGCCTGTGGTAGCAGAGAGGTTGCACGCTAGCGTTTCAGCAAATACAACGCTTCAGGGGTATGCAGGGAAATCAAGGCAAATTCCCGAAGATGGATTAGCGGAAACATTGGTAATTGATCTTTCAACCGACACATTAAAGAGTACAGTTGATTTAAGGTTCTCTATTACTAACCTGCCGGCAAAGGTGAAAAAGGTTCGTATTGTGGTGCATGATTCTAACTTGCCCGAAGGGGTGGAACTTGATGGCTATCTAAAAAAAGCACTTGGTTTGTCGGATGAGATCTTGGGCGGCAGGAAGCTAGAGGTAGTCATTGATAGAGAAATAGGAGCCTTAAACACTGCGGAAGCAATAGGAAAGGTTGCAGAACGAACAGGCAAAGAGAAAGATGTAATGCGTATCGTGATCTCGGATGTCTTAGAAGATACAGAAGGAGTCAAAGGACAGCTTAGGGCAGCAGGGGATGCAATTATAGTATTGCGAGAAACAGAAGATGCATTTTTCTTTTCATGGCTTTTTGATAATGGACTTAAACCTAGCGTCAGTATATTTACAGGCGAGATTTCAAAAGGAATTACAAGTACTTTTCAGTCCGGGTGGGATGCTATAGCAAAAGCCTTTGGAAAATCTATTTAAAGGTTAATACAGAACTAAATCTTTTCTTAAACTCTATCCTCCTACCCTTAACATCCGTATTCTCCGTTATCTTTACCTGTGATGTTTCTGATAGGGAGAGTACATTATGCCAGACGCGCTCGTTTAACAGGATAGGATTATCAAGCAGGAATGCTTCAGGCTTATGAGGAGTTTTTGACTGGGCCAAAACAATTATGGTGGTTCCGAAAGCCGGCTCAAAGGATTCTCTCGAATTTGTATGACACTCAATAAAATCAATATATTTTTTCTTTATGGTAAGCGCCGCCCATATCCAGCCATTTGATTTAACCTTTACTAACGGCTCATAACCAGATTTTTTCTTTGTATGCTCAAGGATAGTGCCGTATTTTTTAAAGCTGGTCTTAGAGATTGTTTTAATTTTTAAGTAAGTATTATACATCGTATCATCTCCTTTTTGCCTGTTATACGTTCGCGGCCAGCAAATGTCCTCAAGCTAAACGAGGGGAAAACCGCACCTATGCCCTCCTTAAGGTGGCTAGGGGGAAGATGAACAATGGCCGCTTGAGTATAAGCCACACGGAAACCTCGGGCTTTGGTTCGATTTCGCTCACCAGGAGTTATGGAAGGCTTTATTGTCAACAGTAAAAAATTTTATTTAAATGGGGCTAAATAAGAGATATAATATAACCCAATACCCCGAAGGGCGGGGTTTAACAAAAGGAGTGAGATTATGGAACAATGGCAGATGAGTATATTGATAATTGATGACGAGAAGGATATAGGAGAACTTCTCAAGGTGCGCTTGGAGATACTGGGATATGTGGTTTCTATAGCGGGTACCGGTAGGCTAGGCCTGGAAACCGCAAGGGCCAAGAAGCCCGACCTTATACTCTTGGATGTTATGCTGCCGGACCTGGATGGCTATACCCTGCTTCGCAGCATTCGTGAGGATAAGGATATCAAGGATACCCCAGTTATAATGCTTACTGCGAAAGAAGAAGACAAAGTAGGAGACTTGTTTCACTTCCAGAAGATATCGGGCTTCATACAGAAGCCATTTGATGAAAAGGACCTCTTGTACAAGATTAAATCGGCCCTGGCTAAACCCCGCAAGAAAATGACAAATGACAAAACCCAAAATCCAAAATAATTTTGTCATTAGGATTTTGGAATTTAAGACCGTTGCAAAACCCGTGCTTTAGGCGTTTTTCCGGTGAGAGCATTGAAAAAAAGCTTTTTCAATGCTCTCACATTATGATTTAGCTATTTCAGCGCGCATAAAAAATGATTGAGATAATAGGCCTTATCGCCGCAATAATTCTACCTTTCTGGAATATACCGCTTATAGTCAGGATTCAAAAGCGCCGCTCCTGCGAGGATATAAGCCTATACTGGGTATTTGGGGTATGGGCGTGCCTTATCCTCATGGTACCCTCAGGGCTTATGAGCTCCGACTTGGTATTCAAGGTATTTACGATAGTAAATTTTATATTGTTTTCGGTAGTTGTAATACAAGTTGTGAGATTTAGATTACGTAAATAGGTAACGGCAACGAAGCCCGTATCGTAAATAGGTTAGGGTAACGTTTTTAAACTAACGTAACCGAAAAACGAAACGGGCATCGTAACCCTAACCGAACAACCTTAATAAATAATCAGGACTTTGTTAGTTTTTCAGATTTTTCTTAAAGCGTTGAGATTGGATTTTGTATAAAGAGGCAGCGAGTTCCTTGTTCTTTGAGAGTAAGAAAG
>JAGVOB010000162.1 GCA_020052955.1 Candidatus Omnitrophota bacterium
AAGACAAGATATAAAAACAAAGAGAAAACGCTCTTAACTGTAAATTACTGACATTTTTAATTTGCAAAAAACCTGACATTTTCTATTTGCGTTTACATGTATCAAAAAAATTATTGACAAACAATAAAAGTAATGATAATCTGCCCTTGTTTTGGAAAAGGTATATTTAGAACTTAATTACGCAAGGTAAAAAAGTTGTTACGCCTTGCGTTTTTTGTTTAATCCCGCCTTTGGCGTCCCGCTAAAGGCGGGACGAGGGGTTAATTCTCCGTAGCTTGCTGCGAGGCAGTTCATTCGAAGCGGGGTTGCTTATACCTTTTCAGTAATAAAAAGTAAGGGGGTGTAGTAATGGCAAGAGGAACAGTAAAGTGGTTCAGCAATCAAAAGGGATACGGCTTTATTGCTTCAGAGACAGGTAAGGATATCTTTGTCCACTTCAGTGCGGTCGAAGGCGACGGATACAAAACCTTGAATGAGGGCGATGCGGTAGAATTTGAGATAACAACCGGGCCAAAAGGAGAGCAGGCTTCAAAGGTAACAAAAGTAAAATAACCTAAAAAGCCAACCAAAAGCCTCCGCCAAATGGCGGAGGCTTTTTTTATCTATAATCCCAAATTTTTGCACGCCTGCCCTGCCATTGTCGGGGCGAGCAGGCAAAATTTGCCCTAATGTTGGGTTAATTTAGTTCTGAAAAGGGTCTGGATTTATCTCGTATTTTGACTCAAAGTCAGGAACCTCTATAAACGGCCTTAGCTCCCGGTAGCTCGCGGGCAAGCGACCTTCATTCACTGCCGCATATTCTACAATCGCCTTATAAATAGAGGACATCTCTGCCTCCATAGCTCGGTCCTCAGAATCCTCTCTTGTCCTTTGAAAGCTGGGAAGGGCTATTGCCGTTATTAGGGCTATTATCGCTATCACAATCATAAGCTCTATCAGAGTAAACCCCGTTAGAAATAGCATCCCACGCTGTGGGATTTCTAATCCAGCAGGATAGACCATCCTAGTACTTTTAGAGGATGGGTCTAGCGGGGTAAACCCCTCTAGCATCCCATGTTTTTTTCTTGCCCTCATATTCTTATTTTTTAATCAATTGCCCTTCAGGGGTTATCTCATATGTGCCCTGGTGCGCCTTACCCCTTATCAGCCATCTTTCGTCTGATGTCGATTGCTGCCGGCCGGAAGGTGCGGGCCCTCCTAATCCCATCTTTGAGACAAGCCTATAAACGCCGTCCTTTAGCGCCTTGGCAAGCCTTGCAACCTCTTCTAAGCCGAGAAAACCTGCCCCCATCATACCTGCTTTAAGCGGATTAAGGCCGTCCTTATTTTGAGCTAATGCTTTTAGCTCCGCCTCAATCTCATGCGGTAACAGTGAAGGAAAATATGATTTAAGAAGCGCCGCTATCCCGGCAATAAACGGAGAGGCAAAAGAAGTCCCGTTTATAGTCTGCTCGCCGCCGTTATACGCAAGGCCCTTTGTGCCCCAGCCGGGCGCTATTAAATCTATATAACTACCATAATTAGAAAACCCCGCAAGCTGTCCTTTAGCGTTTGTAGCTCCTACTGCTATCACGTTATTGTATGCCGCAGGATAAAAACTATTGCTTGAACCGTTATTGCCTGCGGCTGCAACCATAATCACGCCCTTGCCGGTTGCATAGTCTATTGCCTGCTGCATAAGCGGAGAATACGCCTCTGAGCCAAAGCTCATATTAATAACCGATGCGCCGTTATCGGCAGCATAATAGATTGCCTTTAGTATCGCGCTTGATGATAAATACCTGCTCTCCCCATCGTTTACCTGTAAGGGCATAATCTGGATATTTGCGCCGCCTCCGGAGCCGCTTACAACCTCGCCGCTAACAGCGGTTCCGTGCCAGCCCAGCCCATTAGCAGAGCCGTTTGCATCGCTTGTATTATTATAAAAATTAAATCCCTCTATAACCTTGCCCGCCAATTGTGGGTTGCCCGCATTTACTCCTGTATCTATTACTGCTACGATAACCGGCTTGCCGGACGGTGACGGTGATGGCGCTATGGCCGGCATGCCTAAATCATATTCCTCTGCATATGCCTTGGAAACGGGGAAGAAAAAGACCTCTTGCAGATAATCTGGCTCGGCCCACTTTACGCCTTCGATAGTTTTAAGGCGCTCTGCCATTTTGGCAGGAGAAATATTCTTAGGAAATAAGAGCACGTAAACATTCTGCTGCTTTATGATATCCTTGACGCTTGCGCCAACAGATTTTATTACACCATCTATCTTATCCTGGCTTAATCCCTCCTTAAATTGGACAAGCACTGTCCCTGCCGCGTAATGCCGGCTGCCGCCTGATTTAGCGCAACCTGCGATAAAAAGTGCCAAAAAAGATATTAACGACATAACAATAATAACTCCTGCGTTTTTGATAAATAATCTGTGCATTTTTTCTCACCTCCTCTTTTGTGGATTTTTAAACCCTTCATCAACCCTCTTTTGGTTATATACCCTCTATTTAAATTATACCTTATGGACGCGGTAAATTCAATATATGAGAGGTTCGATGACTCCTGTATAAATAAAGTGCCCTCCTTCGCAACAAGAACAAATTTTGCCAATGACTATTTATGCTACTTAGCACTCTCTAGGATAAATAAGATGTCTTTATCTTCGCTCTTGTTTAGACCTTTTATTACCCTCTTCTGCCACTTTTGAGGAATTGAATTAAATACCTGTCTAATTAGTAATGATTCGCCTTTGTTTGTCAGCGACTTCAAGATTTCAATAGCTATATTTCTATCCTTGACCGCTTTATCTTCCTTTAGTCTCCGCTGAAAGATAATTAACTTATGCAAGGCGAAGTTAGCCGGATGAGGCAAGGTTACATGGAAATCTTCTATTTTAACCTTAATCGTATTGGACGACAAAAAACTGAGGAATCTCAAGGCCACCGCATTCATTCCTAGCTTTGGTAAATGTACAGGCTTATCCGTCCCTCTGCCTTTTTCCGGAACTAAGAATTCAAGTAATAAATCCGGGTGATCTAACTTCAAGTAACCTCTGGTGCCCTTAAAAGTCGTAACGAAACCTAAATCTTTAAGCAGTAGAGGCACGTTCACTTCTTCTCTTATGCTTAAAGGGTTATTTATCAGGAAATCAATATCTCTTGTTTTGATAGTAGCTTGATCTATATATGGGACATTAGAGAAATAATCCTTATAAAAATATACGCACCAGCTGCCTATTAGGATAAAATCTTTGAGTATGCCGGCCTTATTGAACCGTCGTAAAACCTCAAGACATAGTTCAGATTGCCTCTTTTCCACGCAAAGACCCCCTTAAAAATCTAATCTGCTTTTTTACCTGTGACAGCAGCTTTCTATATTTAGCCCTCATCACTTTAGCTTCTTCGTATTTCTTTATTTCTTCTTCCGAAATTTTACCTTTGTAAATGTATTTTACATTTTTGCCTATTCTCTTTACCAAGTAGAAATATTTATGGCCTCGTATTTTTCTTAGCGCAAGACAACCCTGCGGTAATCTTTTCAACGCCTCTTCATACTCTCTCTTCATGCGAAGAGAGTTTTCAAGCTCTTCCGCTAATACGCCTTTTATTACGCCTCTCATATAACCTCCTGTTACCCAACAAACTACTATATAATATAACTTGTTGGGTAACAAATGTCAAGTAAAAAAGTTACCTAACAAAAATGATTATTCCACTATTTGTTGGGTAACATATTGACTGTGGGCAAAATTTGTTCGGGAAAATTCGGGTGGGTAAAATTGAGGAACAAGTACACTGGATAGGAAAGAAATTCGTCCGCGTGCCGCTTACAACAATTTAAAAATACAGGTTAGCAATCTGCCCCGCCTTCCCACAGGAGGTGGGACATCCAGCCCCATCCGCCCCAGAAGGGGCGCACTTGGCAATCGCCTTACAAAAGGCGTACTTTGCCCTCCGATAGGCAAAGGTGCCTTTTATGCCAAGGTGCGATACGGCGGGGTGCCTATGCGTTCAGGGCTTCTAAAAAACTGCCACAATTTTAATGAGCCCATAACTTACGGAACGCTAGTGCCCTCAGAAATTCACACCCAGAAATTTCCTGCCCGTAGGGCGAGAAATTTCAGGGACTTAGTCCTCGCAATTTTTCAAATTGCAGAGGGCAGATTTCAGGGGAAACGTAAGTTATTTGGCCGAATTATTGAGATCCTTAAATCTCTTGTTCGCCGAAATCCCGCTCCAGCGGGAACCCCTACAGCTGCGAGGAGATTTCGCAGAAATCGACGAAGCGCTTTGCTGCAGGGATTTTTTACTAATTAATCTATCCGAACTCCCTGCTAACCAAAGAGATAGGCAGAAACGACACTAAATATTTCCCTATAGATATTCTGCCTTTATTTAAAACCAAATATCTCGCAATATCTTTTTCATTTCCAGGCATATTTTCTCCTCAAAATAAATCTTTAATCGAAACTCCAAGGGCTTTTGCAAGCTTCTCTATATTTTTCAGCGCTATATTTCTTTTTCCTGTTTCAATCTGCCCTATGTATGTACGGTGAAGACTTGCTAATTCGGCGAGATGTTCTTGGGAGAGGTTTTTCTTTCTACGGTAGTGAAGGACTTTCTGACCAAATTCTTTTAAAATATCAACCATAGCCACCCCTTTCTATGTGTGTTCAGTCTAGTGCTATGTTGTATTTACGTCTACAGAATCTGAGTAACATTTTTACTATTATAATTAGTAAGCTATGATAATTACGAAGGATATTTTGAAAATACTTAATTAGGTATTATTAAACAAACTCGATGTACCCACAAACAAAAAATCCCGCAACTTTTAGTCGCGGGATTCCACTTTCCTTCGTCTACGCGCTCGTACTTTTCTGCGAAGGCGAGACAGCCAACCGAAGCTTGCTATTTTAGCATAACCCTACATAAGCGAAGGTTGGCGTCCCCAAGGGGATTTGAACCCCTGTCGAGAGCTTGAAAAGCTCTTGTCCTAGGCCTCTAGACGATGGGGACACTAAAGTTATTTCTTCTTTTTTGGTCTTCCTCTTCCTGCCTTTTCTTGTTTTTTTGCTGCTTTATTTTTTTTAACCTTTTTTGGTGGCGCCTTTTTTTGGATGGGCTGTGTTTTACCCGTAGGTTCTTCATTTTTGATTTCCTCGGATACCTGTTTCTTTCCCTGTACGGGGGGTTGTTTTTGCTGCGTATCTGCCTCTTCTACCTCCACCTCTTCCTCTGCAATGACTCTTACAACCGAAGATATCCTGTCCTTTTCGCCTATCTTCATAATGTGCACGCCCTGGGAGTTCCTTCCTGTTGTTTTTACGTCTTTTACGGGGCACCTCACTATCATCCCGCCCTCTGTTATAAGCATAAACTCATCCTTGTCCGTAACCGTCTTTAGGCCGACAGCCTCTCCGTTTCTAGAGGTGAGTTTGATGTTTATTGTGCCCTTGCCACCGCGCGACTGCAGCCTGTACTGGAGTAGTTTGGTTCTCTTGCCGAAACCCTTTGACGTAACGGTAAGCAGCGATGAATCAGGCCTCACAACTTCCATGGCAATCACTCTGTCTTTTTTATCAATCCTTATCCCTCTTACGCCCTTGGCACCTCTACCCATATTTCTTACCTGCGCCTCTTTGAACCGTATTACCTTGCCAAGTTTTGTAGCAAGTATAATCTCCTTTGTCCCATCAGTAAGCTTTGCCTGTATAAGTTCATTCGCCTTTTCCAGCGTTATGGCAATTATGCCGCCCTTTCTGGGATGGCTGAATGCCGACAGGCTTGTCTTCTTGATGCTGCCGAGGCTCGTTGCCAGGACGACGAAGCTACCCTCCTTAAACTCCTTTACCGGCACAAACGCGGATACCTTTTCATCCTGGGAAATCCCGAGAACGTTTATTATGGCCTTCCCTTTGGATATGCGGCTTGCCTGCGGTATCTCGTGCACCTTAAGCCAGTGGACCCTCCCCTTGTCAGTGAAGAATAGGATATATTCAAGGGTCGAGGCTATAAAAAGATGTTCGATAAAATCCTCTTCTTTTAAATCCGCGCCCGTCACACCGCTGCCGCCGCGCCTTTGCCTCTTGTATGCGCTTACCGGGATGCGCTTTATATAGCCCGAATGGCTTATAGTTATAACCATGTCCTCTTCCGCTATAAGGTCTTCCAGTTCAAGCTCCGCCACCTCGCCTACTATCTCGGTCCTTCGCTCATCCATGTATTGCTTTTTTATCTCTGTGAGCTCTTCTTTTATTATACCCAATATTTTTTTCTCTGAGGCAAGCACGCTTTTATAATATTCGATCTTCTTTATAAGCTCCAGGTATTCTCTGTCAATCTTTTCCCTCTCAAGGTTTGTAAGCCGCTGAAGCTGCATCTCTAAGATTGCCTGCGCCTGTCTGTCAGACAAGGAAAATTCTTTTATTAGTTCCAGCTTCGCTGTTTGGGGGTCCTTGGATTTCTTTATAGTCTTTATAATCCTGTCTAAATTCTCCAGGGCTATCTTTAAGCCTTCCAGTATGTGTGCCCTGTCCTGCGCTTTTTTAAGCTCAAAATTGGTGCGTCTTATTATAATGACCTTTCTATGCTCAACATAAGCCTCGAGAATCTGTTTTAGGTTTAGCACCCTTGGCCTGTTATTTACGAGGGCGAGCATTATAATCCCAAAGGTCGTCTCAAGCTGGGAATGTTTATAAAGCTGATTTAATATCACCTGGGCATTTGCATCCCGCTTTAATTCGATAACTACCCGCATGCCGTCTTTATCTGACTCGTCCCTAAGGTCGGATATCCCTTCGATTTTTTTCTCCCGCACCAAACCGGCAATGGCTTCAACCAGGTTTGCCTTATTAACCTGATAAGGGATTTCAGAGATTATTATTGACTCTTTACCTTGCTTCTGCGTTTCTACCGCCGCCTTTGCGCGTATCTTAATAAGCCCCCTGCCAGAAGTATACGCACTCCTAATGCCGTCCCTCCCGCATATGATTCCTCCCGTAGGAAAATCCGGGCCCTTTATAATTTTCATCAAATCCTTTATTTCGCAGGCAGGTTCATCGATAAGTGAGGCTATCGCATCCGCTACCTCGCCTAAATTATGAGGCGGTATGTTTGTTGCCATACCGACGGCTATGCCACTTGAGCCGTTTATAATAAGGTTGGGCAGCCTCGACGGAAGCACTGATGGCTCATTCAGAGAATCGTCAAAATTCGGCACAAATTTTACGGTATCCTTATCTATATCCTTTATAAGCTCATCTGTAATCGCGGCCAGCTTTGCCTCCGTGTAGCGCATAGCCGCAGGCGCATCTCCGTCTACCGAGCCGAAATTCCCCTGGCCTTCTATCAGCGGATATCTGAGAGAAAAATTCTGGACCATCCTCACCAGCGCATCATAAACTGCCACGTCGCCATGGGGATGGTATTTGCCCAACACCTCTCCGACTATTCTGGCGGATTTCTTATAAGACTTTGTGTGCTCAAGCCCAAGTTCGTCCATGGCATATATTATCCTTCTGTGCACCGGCTTTAAACCATCCCTTACATCGGGCAGGGCCCTGCCTACTATTACGCTCATGGCGTAATCTATGTAGGAACTTTGCATCTCGTCTTCCAGGTGAACCGGTATTATCTTTTCGTTTCTTGTGTACATATTGGTTTCTCCTTAATGACGACACAAGTTATGGAGTCCGCCTTAGGCGGACGAGATAACTTGTATGTCGGAATTAATCCCGAGGCCCGCCATAATTTGTGGCGGACGAGGGATCTGTTATTGCATTAACTCCTTTAATGAGTCCACCTTAGGCGGACGAATTAACCCCGACGAATGTGTAAAAATTTTAGCCCCTTCCCTTAAGAGGTATTAGGAAGGACTACCCTGCTGGGTTAGGCCCATCCTTTAGGATTAGAGCCGGAATTAATACGGGTGTTTCTTTTTTATACTCGATGTATTCCCGCCCGAATCTCTCTAATAGATACCTCTCCTCAAAAACCCTCCAGTAAACTATAAAACCAAGCGCTATAAGCGGCACAAGCAAGGCCCCTGCCAGCGTTCGAAAAAACACCGCCATGCCCAAAAGTATAACAAAAAACCCGAACATCATTGGGTTCCTTGTGTATTTAAACGGCCCTGTTTTAACTATTTTCTTTGTCGGCTCTATTGCCTTACCAAATGCCTCTATCGGGGAGCCCTCTCCCCTGTACACCAGATATGTGGTTGCCCACACCATCCAGAATGCACCCGTTAGAAATAGTGCTATAGAAATTGCATAATTATACGGCTTGTCAGGAAATTTTGCAAATTTAAAAACTTTTTCTACGAAATTAAACATGCTATAAAACAGATATGGAAACAAAAATAAAAACACGCATACCCCGACAAAATAACTTAAAAAAATCTTTGCTCTAGGTTTCATAAGCCGTAGGGATCCTTCGTCACCTTCGGTTCCTCTAGGGACAGAGGGGCAGGATAAATAAAACCAACTATGATACTTAATATATTGGTTGGTTTTATTTAGACCCATCCTTAAGGCCCGACCTTTAATGGAATGAGGTCGGCCTATCCTTTCTGGATTAGGATGGTCTATCCTGCTGGATTAAAAATTAAGAGTAAGGTTATTTAAAAATTCCTGAAAAGAGCTCTTAATATCCTCATAATTTTCAGCCGGCCCAAAGCAGGACAGGTAAAAGGCGATGTCGTTTTTAACCAGAAACACCGCCGTCCCCTTTAGCAATGTTCTATCCTTTTTAAGAGAGAAAGTATCCTTGACAGCGTTTAGTTTCCCAAAGGAGGCGTCTCTGTATATTATATAATACTTTAAATCCGCTTGGCTTTCGGCTATCAGATCCGCGAATTTAACGCTGGTGAGCCCTGCGTCGCGTAATTTCTCCGCGTATAAAGAAACGCTTATAATTATAGGTTTTTTGTCTTTCCCCGTTAGGCCCAACGATTCGAATATTGTTTTAACCCTTGTTTTGTCGGTGTTTTTCTCGTCGCTTACAAGGCGCCATTTTTTAGGGTCACTCTTAATACAAAAATATACAGCGCTGACTTCTATTGAGTCCTTGCCAGCCGGCGCCGCATTTATCTGGGCAGATGTCTCGCCGGAAGCCTGCTCTGCCAGTTTCTCTTTGACAAATTTAAGGGCGTACTGCACTTCTAAATTATTTGGGCTTATCTGAAGGCACACGTAATAATTCTTTGCGGCATTCAAAAAATCGCTCTTAAGCTCGTAATCCTTGCCCAGACGCTGCCAGGCCTGCGCATTATCCGGGTCGTACTTAAGGCTTTCTCTATACCAATAGATTGCCTCATCAAAAAAACCCTTGTCGCTGTAAGCTTCGCCAAGATAGAAATATGTATCCTCAAAATCCGGCTCAACCACAAGCAGTTTTTTAAATTCGGTTATTGCCTCATTATAATTTCTGGAAAGAAGCAGGGATTGCGCGTTATCAAAAATTTTTTTTCCATTTTGTGTAGCGGGCCTGGCTTTCTCGCACGACGCTACCCCAACAAAAAACGCCTGGCATAAAAATACAATTATTAAGAAATATACAGTTTTTTTCCTAAACATCAAGGTTTCTCACCTCCGGTGCGTGCGTTTCTATAAATTCCCTCCTTGGCTCAACTGCATCACCCATCAGAATCGTAAAAATCTCATCCGCCTTGACCACATCTTCTATTGTAACCTTAAGAATAGCCCTGCGCTCCGGGTCCATCGTTGTCTCCCAGAGTTGGTGCGGGTTCATCTCCCCAAGGCCTTTGTAGCGCTGTATCACCATCCCTTTCTTGCCAAGGCTCCTTATGTACGAAAGGAGTTCTTTAAGGCTGGCGAGCGAGATACGCTCTTTTTCGTTTACAACATTAAATATCGCCTGCCGTTTCCCTTTTTGGCCTTCGCCTGTATCATACGAACCGCTGTCAAGGCCAAATTTTTCTATCCGGTTTATCAGCTTTTCAAGCTCAGATGCTTCAAAGAACTCTATAATATTCAAATCTGCCTTTTGGTCGTTATCCTTAGCCTGCCCACTCTCTTCTTTTTTCGTATTTTTCTCATTTCCTTCGTATAGTTTTGTGACCTTTGCCAATTCCTCGTCGCTGTAGATAAAATGGGTATTACCATCCACTTTTACCATATAAACTGGTATTTTTTTGGTCTTGCTATGTCTTAAAAGGATATACTTTTGAAAATTTACTCCCTTTTTATTTACACTCCTTTCGATATTTTCTAACTCCAATAGGATCTCTAAAAGCTCCTTGATCTGGCTCTTAGTATATATATATTTATCCTCGGCCTTTACTATTTCTGCATCTTCAAGCCCCAGCTCAAGCAATATCTCATTCATTCTTCCCTCTGTATCTACGTATTCACTGTGCTTGCCGCGCTGAATTTTATACAAGGGCGGTTGTGCTATATAAACATTGCCCTGCTCTATAAGGCGTAGCATCTGCCTGTAAAAAAATGTCAAAAGTAGGGTTCTTATGTGCGAGCCGTCAACATCAGCATCGGTCATAATTATAACCTTGCCGTATCTGAGCTTCGCTATATTGAACTCCTCGCCAACCCCTGTGCCCAGCGCGGTTATTATAGTTCTAATCTCTTCGTTGTTCAAAACCTTGTCTAGCCTTGCTTTCTCCACATTTATAATCTTTCCTTTTATGGGGAGGATGGCCTGAAAGCGCCTGTCTCTGCCCTGCTTAGCGCTATTATGCACAAACGCACCGCTTGCAAGTGCAAAATTATTGGTGTGGGGCACCTCAATGTCATACACATCTACTTCTTTATTTAAGAATTCCACCTTTATTGCTCTGTGGTTAAAATTAACTAATGCCTCTTCAAGTTTTTTTATATCATTATTAAAAAACCTTTCGAGCAGCGTATTTAATTTAAGTAAATTCGTATTTCTTCTTGGCAAATTTTTTCTGTCTATGTCGTAATAATTAATATCGCCGTGTGCTTCATAAACCGACTTTAAAAATTTCATGCTTTCATCAAAATACGTTTTGGCATAAGCACACTTTCTCTTTCTTCTGAATTCTAACGTCCATTGTTGTCTTGTCTCCCCCCTTCTCCATGCCAAGAGTTCTTTATTGCTCCATTGTTCTTTGGCTTTCGCGGATAGAGCTTTTCTAATTTCGGGGTTAATCTTGAAGTAATTTCTAACCCTGTTAGCTTGTTTACTCCTGTTTTCCTCGTAAGCCCAATATTCTCTTTGAGATTTATTGAGGATTCCCTGACTGCGTTTTCTATAAGCCTCGTTGCTAAAATAAAAATCGCGAAATCTTCTTACCATATAATGTTTGTATTCGGGACTCTCCCATTGTTTTTTAGCTTTGATGCTTAATAAAGTCTCAAATCTCTCTTTTAAAATTTTTGACATCTTGTTTCGATATTCTAAACTTCTCTTTATTCTGTTGCATTTCTCAACAACCTCTGGTTTATGTAAGGTAAGGGCGGCTTGTTCTCTGTGGGTATTGAGATGTTTTTCTTTGCTCATTCTAATTATATTGTCAGGATTATTATTTAACTTATTAAAATCAATATGATGTCTATGCGCCCCCACCTTTTCATTATAGAATCCGTGCTCTATGTTATAGTTGTCGCTCAAAAGATGCGTAAAAATCCACTTGTGTACTTTTGGAGAAAAAACCATTTCATACCCCTGGATGGTAATCCTATCTTTTATTGCGGAAAGTTTTCTTCTAAATGGCATTAGGCTTATATCAGGTTTAAGATTTTGCGCCTCTATATAAGAACCATCTCTTAACATAAACCTATGGTCAGGGGTGCATTCTATTTTTTCACCATTATCTAACCATATTCTTATTACCTTAGTATTTCTTCTGGTGCGCCTCGGGTATAATATTTTTTCTATTCCTATGCTGGCGTCATCTTTTATTGTATAGCAGTAGTTTACTTTTCCTTCTTGCGACTCCCTCACCAAATCTCGAAAACTAAGATTTCTCCCATCTGCCAGCGCTACTTTAACATCGCCAGAAAAACAACCGCCGGCCGAATCGCCCTCAACAATATAGATCTCGCACAGCGCAGGATCCCGCTCCGAGCAATCCGCAAGCTTTCCCGGCAGAGAATCACTATCAAGAGCTCCTTTTCTGCGCGTAAGCTCCCTTGCCTTCCTGGCAGCCTCCCTCGCCCTGGCAGCTAATACGGCCTTGTCAACTATTTTATTTGCTACGGAAGGGTTCTCTTCAAAGAAAGCGCTCAGCTCCTCGTTTACTACGGATGAAACTGCACCCTCTATCTCGCTATTGCCAAGCTTTGTCTTGGTCTGGCCTTCAAACTGGGGATCCGGGAGCTTTACACTGATAACGGCCGTAAGCCCCTCTCTTATGTCTTCTCCGGAGATGTCTACATCGCCTTTCAGCAAATTTCTATTTTTACAATACTGATTTATAGACCGCGTAAGCGCGCTTTTAAAACCGCTCAGGTGCGTACCGCCTTCTATCGTATTGATATTATTTGCGTAGGTAAATATATTCTCTGCATATCCATCATTATACTGCATGGCGATTTCAACCTTTACGGCGTCCTTCTCTTTATCAACCAATATCGCCTTCTTGTGGAGAGGGTTCTTGTTGCGGTTTAAATGCTCAACGAATGACTCAATGCCTCCTGCAAATTTAAATTCTAACTTTTTATCTACCCTTTCGTCTTCCAGTGTTATTCTGAGGCCCCTGTTTAAAAAAGCCAGCTCTCTCATCCTGTTTGTTAGAACATCGTAGCTGAAATCTATTTTGTTGCCGAAGATTTCCTTGTCGGGCTTGAATGTAACCTTAGTGCCCGTGTTCTTGCTCTTCCCGATAACGGTGAGTTTTGTTCTGGTCCTGCCCCGCTCATATCTCTGGTGGTAGGTTTTCTCATCGCGCTTAACCTCTACCTCAAGCCACTCTGACAGGGCGTTTACGACAGAGACTCCCACCCCGTGCAGCCCCCCGGCAACCTTATAGGTCCTGTGGTCAAATTTCCCGCCCGCATGCAGCATCGTCATAACTACCTCGACAGCCGGCTTCTTTTCGGTCTTGTGGATATCAACCGGTATGCCTCTTCCATCGTCAATGACGGTTACGCTGTTATCCATGTGTATTGCAACCTCTATATTCTGACAGTAGCCGCCCATGGCTTCGTCTATGCTGTTATCCACCACCTCATACACGAGATGATGAAGCCCCCTGGACGATATATCGCCGATATACATTGCGGGCCTTTTCCTGACGGCGTCTATGCCCTCTAATACCTGTATGGTCCTTGCATCATAAGTTGACTGTTTTGCCATAATTTTTACACCTTCCCTATTTTAAAATATATGTCGTCTATAACATCTTCTCCGAGGCTCTTTTTAAGCTTAGAAAGTATATCCTCCTTTAAAAACCCCAATTGATAAAGCCACATAGAATTGTCGACATTTACGACGAGTCTTTTGTTGTTAAAGGAAATGGGGGCGGCGTGCCTTATTATCTTATCCCCCACCGAACTCTCCCAGGCTGCCCTTATTTTAAGCGTGGTGTCTTCTTTAGATGGCGGCATCTTTTTGAGTATATCGTTTATAATATTGGAGATGGGTGTGGGGGCTTTGCTCCTCATGCTATATGCATAGGTAAAATTATATATACGTAACGCTTCTCTCGTAAGACCGCCGGTTTTTCCGAGTCCGTTACCTCAAAAACTACCTCGTCCTGCGTCAGCTCTTTCACGGCGTCTAAGATAAACGCCGGGTTAAACCCGATCGTCAGCTCTTTCCCCCCGTAGGCGATATCTATCTCCTCTCGCGCCTCTCCAAGATCCTGCGTATTTTTTGACAATACAAGCTTGTCCTTGAATATATCAAATCTTACGCAGAGTGATTCCTGTGTAGTATAAAGGCTCATTCTCTTTATTGCCGCCACAAGGGCTTCTCTGTTTATTTTTAATTTTTGCTTCTCTTCTTTTGGTATTACCTGCTCGTAATTAGGAAATTCTCCGTCTATTAATCTAGATGTAATCAGTGTATTGTCAAGCTCAAACGCCATCTGGTTCTCTCCGAACATAATCTTTATATCCCCCTCTTCCGAAAGGACCCTGTTTAACTCCTGTATTGTCTTGCTCGGAACTATTAACTGTCTATTAAATGTTTTTGGCGCGGCTATATCTTCTTCTGTTGTGGCTAGCCTTCTTCCGTCGGTTGAAACAACCCTGAGCTTAGCGTCTTTTATATCAAACAATACGCTGTTTAATATATATCTGGTTTCGTCGCGAGACATAGCAAAGCTTGTCAGTTTTAACATGTTTTTAAGTTTACCTTGATCGGTTGTTAAATATTCCTTCTTGCTAAAGTCCGGTATTTTTGGAAATTCATCTTTTGGCATCCCCATGAGTTTAAATTGACATTTTTCACAGTCAATTATTACCATATTGTTTTTCTTAACGCTTATAAATACCGGGGCATTCGGTAGTTCTTTTATAATCTCAAAAAATTTCTTCGCTGGAACGGTTATAGAGCCTTCGTCTTGGGTGGTAACTGTTATAAAAGATTGGATTGCTATGCCAATGTCTATGTCTGCTGTTGTTAGCGTTAATCTTTCTTTTTTTGTATCTAGCAGGATATTTGATATTATTGGGATTATATTTTTTGTAGATACTATGCTTTGTACGGCTTGAACTCCTTTTA
The DNA here is from genome assembly GCA_020052955.1 of Candidatus Omnitrophota bacterium. Lineage (GTDB taxonomy): Bacteria > Omnitrophota > Gorgyraeia > VGKN01 > VGKN01 > JAGVOB01. Next base: position 14,658 of record JAGVOB010000162.1, read on the forward strand.
ATAATAAAGACTTATCTGTTTGGAATTTCACGTTTAATTACCTCCTTTAATGTTTAAATTTCCATTTAATCAATAGCGTTATTATTGTTTACCTATCAATTGAAGTTTAATAACCATAATAATAAGGCTGTGGGTTTGTTGGATAAACACCCTTCTTGTTTATTTTGAATCGGTTATATTGTGTATAGCCTGTTGATAACAGGTAATATTATCCACACTATTAACAAAATTCCCAAAAGTTTTATTATTCAATAAACTATCCACAACTTATTCACCGCTCTTTATGTTCAAAATCAAGCGTTCAACCAAAGCCTTTACCTGTTCAATTTTCTTTATAGAGCCGTCTATTTTTTTAAATGCGTGTAATATTGTGGTATGGTCTCTTCCTCCAAAATAATCCCCGATTTCTGACAGCGAATAATCTGTTAATTTTCTAACCAGATACATGGCTATCTGCCTTGGGTAAGCTATCTGTTTAGTTCTTTTTTTGGTCCGCATATCCGAAAGACCGATATTAAAATAATCCGCAACCTTCTTTTGGATGGTGTCTATGCTTATTTTCATCGGCCCCTCTCTTAAGTAATCCTTTAGTATTTCCTTGGCAAGGTCAAGCGTCACCCCCTTGTTCATAAGGGAAGAGTACGCAACAATCCTTATAAGGGCGCCCTCAAGCTCCCTTATGTTTGATTTTATCTTCTCTGCGATAAAAAACAGTATATCGTCGGAAACTGCCACAGACTCTGCGCCGGATTTCTGCTTCAGGATCGCTATTCTTGTTTCCAAATCAGGCGGCTGGATATCTGTGACAAGCCCCCATTCAAATCTGGAAACAAGGCGCTGCTCAAGCGATGGGATATCTTTTGGCGGACGGTCGCTGGACATAACTATCTGCTTACGCATGTCGTATAAGTCGTTAAATATATGAAAAAATGCCTCCTGGGTGCTTTCTTTTCCTCCGAGAAAATGTATATCGTCTATCAAGAGGACATCAACAGAGCGGTATTTTTCTCTAAACTTTGCGGTGGTTCTGGTTGAAATAGCATTTATTAAGTGATTTGTGAATTTTTCGCTGGATATATACAGGAAATTAGGCTGTGTAGGTTTCTTGCGCGCGTGATGAGCTATGGCCTGCATTAAATGCGTCTTGCCGAGGCCGACCCCACCGTATATAAATAAAGGGTTATATGATTTACCGGGAGAGTCTGCCACAGCCAGGCAGGCAGCGTGGGAAAAACGGTTACCCTGCCCGATGACAAAATTTTCAAAGGTGTACCGCGGGTTCAGATAGAAGTCATAAACCGGATGTGCCTGTCTGTAATTATTGTTATACCCCAGAGCGGGGTCTTGCTCCTTGAAGTTATTCACAGTGAATTAGCCGCGTATTTTATAATATAATTTTGTCCAACCCGTTTTTCTATCGACGGAAAAGGTAAATTACAAAAATGGCTGCTTTTTAACATGTTCAATATAAAGGAGTTACAAAATTAAGCTAACTAAATTTAACAAAAAAACCTAACTTGAACCTATCGGTAGCTCGCTTAAAACACATTTACACAAAACCTCAAAAACTTATTAACAGCTTGCTAACAAGGCTGGCGTAACAGATTAAACCACACTATCTATGGCTCTGTCAACATTATTTTAAATTTGAGACTGCATCAAATAAAGGCTTTACATCTCAACGTGGTAATTATACCAACGACAGAAAAAAAATCAAGATTTTTTTAATAGCATAGGAAATTATATTAGATTCTCAGAATCAAGGAAAAGTTTCATTAATGAGACTTTTCCTTGACAATTATTTACCCTCTTAACGCGCATCATTCGCAGTTGTTAGACCATTCCCTAAGGCCCATCCTTTAAATGTATTAGGAGGGTCTATCCTGCTGGATTAAAGGCATAGGATTGGATTTTTTGCTGGGGGTATACATACCTGATGACTCATTAATAAATGTTACCGTAAGGAAATAGTTGACTCATCGGTTCTTAGAGTAAGCAACAGCAAAAATTGCTTTAAGTTTTCTTTC
>JAGVOB010000191.1 GCA_020052955.1 Candidatus Omnitrophota bacterium
AAAATTCCTATTTGAGCACCAGAGAAGGAATTCCCCGCGGATTTCTGGAGGCATAAATTGTACGAACGATTTAAAACGCTACCTTTGCGGATCTGCTAGAAGGAAGCGGCTAACAAAATCTCTTCTTTTAACGACCGCTATCTTTTCGCTTTGAATAGCAATCCTTGCAGTATATCGGACGGTCATCTCTGGGTTTAAAAGGGACTTCGCATTCTTTTTTACATTCTGCGCAAATCGCCTTGTGCATCTCTCTCGGCCCTCCGCCGTATCCACCGCCGCCACCTTGTTGATATCCCATATTACCTCCTTATTTTGCCCTCTACTTTATGGCTGCAAATTAATCTCGCAGTGGTTAAGCAGGGGGTAGGTTATATTCTTTTAATTTTGTGGAGCCCCATTGGTTTATGGTTCGACTTCACTCACCATCCTGAGCATGTCGAAGAACACCCGCGGAACTTTTATTTTCGGTCTTTCGCACGAATGCTATTCATCCGCTCGCTTCATAGCCGTGCCTGCACGCCGAAGTGCGTTACGGCACGCAGGCGTGGCATTCTGGATGCGGGGTAAATATTTTAGACCCTAAGTTGATGATTGATGATTATAAGGCTTTTATAGAGGAATTTCAAGCGTTTCTTTGATTCTTGGGATTTACTCAAGAATCACCCCGAAGTCTACGCAAAAAATATTTAAACAAAGAGAGAGAACTCAAGTGGTTAGACAAGGGGTTATGTAGGTGTTTTTCATTATACTACAGTGACGTCCTCATTCGAAGCCTACTCTGAATCCGCCGCAGAAAGCGGCGTACTCGGCATTCCTATAGGCCGAGGTGCCTCCGCAGAAGCGGCCTGTATGTTTTTTTTATCCAGTTTTCTTTGTCCCTTTTCTTCTCTTTTCTTTTTCTTTGTCAATTCTTTCTGATACTTTTTATATGAATAATTATCTCTTGCCAACATATCCTCCTTTAAATGAGTCCGCCCGAGGCGGACGAATTTATCCCGCCGAATATGCCAAAATTATCATAGAAAATTTTGGCATAGCTTCTGAGACGGGAACACTACCTTCCTTAATTTAAACCCATCCCGCATGGCGGCACCCTGTAGTTGAGATTCTACTTCAAACAAAAAAATTCTGCAACATATTTTATTGCAGAGGGTCATAAATAAATGGCAAGTGCAAACCCCGCGGGCTTGGCCGGTGAACCCTGCCCCTAATTCAATTCAGGGAAGTCCCCTGAAAACTTTTTTTAGAAACAGGTTATTTTTTAAAAGAAGGGGACGTTTGTTAATGCTTGCATCAAAGACTTGCCGCCTTCTAATTGTGGAGCCAAAAGCTTAATCGGTTTAATATCCTGGGAATAAATTAATAGCGGACAAATAAACAAAAATGCCGATATAAAATAAATGGTTAATATTGGTTTTATTTTCATAGGAATCACTCTTTTCTTAGTCATCAAAACTTTTTGCTGTGGTTATCTGATGTCTTTAAAAAAACACAGCAAAAAATAAAATTTATTACCAGAAATTTGCTCACTCGATTAACACTATGCCATAGTAATTCCCCCTACAGCTCTGTGTCTTTAGCACCTTAATCGGAAATCCATTAGACCTTACAGTAGTAAATACATCTATCCCGCATGCCTCTAAGGATGGTCTTGTTTTGTCTGGATGGCGACAGAATTTGGCACATTTATTACAAAGATTACAAGGCCCCGCCCCCATTCCAAACGCCTTGAAGTATCCATCCAGAAATATCTCACGTTCCAAGGTTGGAATAATCGCACGGATATCTGTATATTCATCACCATGGATAAGGAGCGCATATTTATAATAGCCTAGTGCACGGCGGGTTTCATCCGGAGTAGGCGAATACGGAGGACAAGTCAGACACTGTCCGTAGCCGTCACAGCCAAACTTACATTTTAACCTCACCCATTCAGCGGCAACAATAGTCTTTGCCGAAATAACTTTGGCCTGTTTTGCGCCCAGTTCTTTTGCGCGTTTTATATACTTTACAAACCTGCGCATCTTTTTATAACCTTTCACTGTGTCAGACTATCATCTAGGTACGCTGTAATTTCTTTAATTATAGCACTAGTAAATAAAAATGCAACTTACTGTTTAGAGAGCATTCCCCGGAGAAACTTTATTTAGGTTTCCAGAGCGATAGAAACATTCTTTATATAATAACCATATTTAATATGAAATATGCGCGATTATTGCCAACAATAGCATTATATAGAAAGCATTATATAAGAGAGGAATTGGCCAAATATTCGGCTATTTCTGCTGATTTAGAGAGGCCTACTATACAGAGAGTGGAAATGACTATTTTACCGAGGGGGACAAACTGCTAACACCCTAACCATCGTAAACCCTAGGAGATAAAGCGCCCGGCGATCGATGTACGTCGGGGCGTTGTTCTAACTCATTGTTATACAATGAGTTAGAACAACTGGGGTCACACTCGTATGAGCCGAGGGGAAACCTCTCGCTATTTACAGGTATGTATTATAAGGCTGAATACAGCAGTTATCAAGAAAATTCGGGGATCATGTAAACGCAAATAGAAAATGTCAGGTTTTTTGCAAATTAAAAATGTCAGTAATTTACAGTTAAGAGCGTTTTCTCTTTGTTTTTATATCTTGTCTT
>JAGVOB010000155.1 GCA_020052955.1 Candidatus Omnitrophota bacterium
AGGTGAGCTTTTGCGAAGGAACCGGCCATTGTTCCCCTCGTTTAGCTCGGGACTCTGCCCCTCGTCCGCTTTTAGCGAACTCGGGATTCTACTGGCCGCGAATGTATAAACTTTTCTTTTATCACTACCTTTAATATCTCATTTGCAACAACACCGTTTCCCCTTGAATTCATATGGCAAAAGTCTCTTTCTAAAAAAAAGTCCTTTAGATCTTTTTGTTTCTTGAATATCTCGTAAAGATCCAGTATTGGATAGCCTTCGGGAAATATGTAATCTTCTCCCGTTGGGTTTACAGAACCTTTATTAAAGTCAAACAGTACGGGCTTTACAAAAATTAGTTTAATATAATTTCTATCTGATATAGCCGCGAGTCTTTTAAAATTCGAGTAAAATTCAGGCGCAGATACGCGCGGTTTTATCATAGGGTAACTTCCTAGGTCTAAATTTCTATTCTTACCGCTGCTTATGAAGATTTTCTTATAAACAAACTGCGATATTTTTGATTTATTTAAAGCGCTAATAAAAAAATTGTTAAGCGTATCTCTGGTTTTCTGTTCACTGTCGCTGTAAAAATAACAGTAACCCTGGTCTATAACTCCAAATTCTGCAATGACTATGTCGGGTTTAAGCTTTAGAAGGTCCCTTTCAAAAAGCCTAAGCCCTTGAAGCGAAGAATAATTGGGTACCCCGGCGTTTATAACCTCAGCGTCCAGCTTCAAATCTTTTAGCAAGAGTTCCAGTTTATGGGGGTACGTATCTTCGTACAGGATGCCTGCCCCAAAGGTACAGGAATCACCTATACATAAAATGCGTATATTCCTTTTAACCTCTATCTGTGGCCCTCTAAGGCCTGAGGAATTTATATCCCCCTTAAGGGGGGCGTTCTTCCAAAAGAGACTGTCGTCTCTCAGATACCCTCCGGATTTAATAGCATCGAGTGTCTCTTTTGCAAATACCATATATCTTGGGAGTTCAAAATCAAAACCGATTATGCGTAATGTAACCTCAAATAACAGGATAGTTCCCAGAAAAGATAAACTCAATAAAACTGCAAATTTCCTCAATCGACTATCCTATTTTACCCTGTCAAATAAATAAAGGTTTAATCCAAAGAAAACGTAAACACCAATCACCAAATTCCAAACATCAAATAAATTCCAATCACCAATAATCAATAACCAGATCAAGAACTCCTCTCAGCAATGGAAGAAAATATCTTCTTTAACTCAAGAAGCTATGTTTGTTTATTGGTGAATTGGTCATTGGTTATTATTTGGTTATTGAGATTTGGTTATTGGTTATTTACAATAATACCGTTATTTAGTAGTCAACACACTATTTATTAATAAGGCTTGCGAAATAGCCTGCTCCAAAACCATTATCTATATTCACCACCGCTATACCGGGCGAACAACTGTTAAGCATTGACAGTAGTGCCGATAAGCCATTAAAGTTTGCGCCATATCCTATGCTTGTTGGAACAGCTATTACCGGTTTACTTGTCAAGCCGGATACCACACTTGGGAGAGCACCATCCATACCGGCAACTACGATAATTACCGATGCTTCATCCAGAAGTTTTTTCTTATCAAAAAGTCTATGAATACCGGCTACGCCCACATCGTACAACCTTTTGACAGGATTTCCCATAACCTCAAGCGTAACTGCTGCTTCTTCTGCAAAGGGAATATCGGAGGTACCACCCGTCATAATCAATACGATACCTCTTTTTCTCCTATTGAGCCTCCCTTTTGCATCGAAAAAAGCAATTTTGGCTTCTTCGTTATACGATAACTGTTCTAGTGACTTTTTAAGTAGGTTAAATTTTTCTCTGCTCAGTTTAGTCAAAAGGAGGGGTTGCTTATTCTTGATTAAGATCTTTGAAATTCTAATAATTTGAGCAGGAGTCTTGTTCTGGCAAAGGATAACCTCTGCAAAACCCCTCCTGAGATGCCTATGGGTGTCAACCTTGGCGAATTTTATATCCTTATACGGCATATTGCTTAAGTATCTGAGGATACCCTTTGTGGATATACGGCCTTTTTTAAAGTCACGCAAAACCCTTTCAACCGTTCTCTCTGTAACCATATATGAATCTCCTCAGGCTAATCCCACGGGGATAGGCCATCCTGATACATCCAGAGGATGGGTCTAATCCCTCGATTTAGCTCGGGATGGTGAGCGAAGTCGAACCAAAGCCCGATGTTTCCCTCACTGATCCCGCTTCAAATGCCATCGTAAAAATCTCTTTCCCGAGAGATTCGAAAGAATCTCCGGGATTAAATTCCTGAAATTGTCTGCCCGTAGGGCGAGCAATTTCTAGGGACGATATTTTTATGCTACTTAAGCGGGATAATCTTCGATTAAAATCTTAATATAATAATAATCATTATTATGGCAATTACTACTGCAATAATATAAAAACTGTTAAAATAAAAGAAGTCTTTTAACGTATCTAAAAAAATGTATTTAACGTGCAAAGGTTCTCTTTTTTTGTAAACTGTTTCTTTAAAGCTCTCAATATCCTCTTTCTTAAATCTTAAATAACTGCCCCCTATTTTATAAGCGGGTAATTTCCCCTTTTTTACTAACCTCTCCAGTTTCTTAGGAGAGATAGCTAGGCATTCAGCTGCAGCTTTTAAGCTTAAAAGCTTGTTCATATGGCTTACCTTAAAATATTATCTTCTACCCACTTATCTATGTCCTGTCTTCTGAATCTAATACTACTGTCGGTTTCGCTAATGCAGGGTATCTTGCCTGACCTTGCCCAATCCAAAAGCTCGTTTTTGTCTATCTCCAGATAATTCGAAAGTTCGTCGATTTCAAAATATTCATCAATTCCTGATTTGGTTTTATAGCCATCGGAGGGTTTCTCTTTTATCATATTGCACTTACCGTCAAAACAGGCTCCCTCTTCTATAAATATGGACCTGGCGGTTATATCTGCATCCACCCTCGAGGTTTTCATGAGCCGTACCTCTTTATTTGCTATTAGCTCTCCGGAGAAAGAACCAAAGATAACGATTGAATCCCCTTCTACCACGGCATTAACCACAGCGTCTTCGCCTATTATAAGTACCCCCTTCATCAACAGATTTCCGTCAAATCTCCCGCTTATTCTAAGTTTTACAAAATCCTTGAACTCAAGAGTTCCTTTCATCCCGGCATCTATCTCAAGATATTTATCATCCTGCTTGGGTTTTTTATTAAACATAGCCACCTCTTTTATAATTACGAATTATGGATTACGGATTATGAATTATGAATTCAAGAAAAAAGTTTTTTGGATTTTTAATTTGTAACTCATAATTAATAATTCATAATTGCTTTTTATTCCCATCTGGCGCTTTTTATGCCCTTGATGTGCAGAATATCGTGTATTATATTATCGTCATCCCTGTCGGTTAAAAGTTTTAGGTTCATAACTGTCAATATTTCAGAGTTGGGCTCTATTTTCTTTAACTCAATATCCCTTATCTCTGTTTTATAAGCATCAAGAACTTCTCTTATATTTTTTAACTCATCCGCATTGCCGAGGCCTATTACATCTAATGTCCTGTACCAATCTCTCCTCAAATATGTCCTTTCTATCTTATTCAAAAAAAACAGCGAAAAAAGGGCGAGTATAGCCGTTATTATGGCTCCCCTATAAAAACCGCATCCGACTGCAAGCCCCATACCTGCAACTGTCCACAGGCTCGCTGCCGTTGTCAATCCCCTGATGGAAGCCCTGGATCTTAATATAGTGCCCGCCCCCAGGAAACCTATCCCGCTAACTACCTGTGCCGCTATTCTGGAGGGATCAACGCTAGCGCTAAAGCGGTAGATATTATAAATCTCAATCGAAGTAAGCATTATAAGACATGAGCCAAGGCCGACTAATACGTGGGTTCTAAGGCCTGCTATCCTTCCATGCAGCTCTCTCTCAAAACCTATTATTCCGCTGAGAGCGACGGCTAAGCATAATCTAATTATTAACTGTAAATTTGTCATAACCTTCTCCTTTGAAATTTGAGTCAAACCCTAAATTACTTACTGCGCTGATGTAAAAGTTAGAAATAAACCTTTTTTTCTTAAAAAGGTATTCTCCCAGAGATGCAACCATTGCACCATTATCCAGGCAAAGATTGTCTTTCGGGAATATAATCTTAAGTTTATAATGCTTTGAATGGCTCCTAAGGTAGTTTCTCAGGTGCTTGTTTATGCTTACGCCTCCGCTAACCATAATAGTGCTTGTGCCCTTGATCTCACAGGCAAGTTTTATCTTTTCAAAAATAATCTTTATAACGGTCTGCTGAAAGTTGCCGGCTATGTCGTATTCATTTGGTTTTTTATTATGTCTTTGCAAATCTCTAACATAGTATAGCACGGCTGTCTTTATACCGCTGAAACTAAAATCGAAAGAATCTGTACTTTCATAATTATATTGAAGCCTCACATTATCCGGATTTCCCCTTTTAGCAAGCTTTTCTATTATAGGACCCCCAGGATACCCATATCCGAGAATCTTGCTTACCTTGTCAAATGCCTCTCCTAACGCATCGTCTAAAGTCTGTCCCAAAAGCTCAAATTTATCGAAATCCCTTACAAAGGCTAAGCCGGTGTGCCCCCCTGAAATTATCAGGCTAATAAATGGAAAAGGGATGCTTCCTTTATCTATAACTGCGCTGAAGGTATGGGCCTGCAGGTGATTTATGCCTATTATCGGAATATTTAGCGAAAAACCTAACGCCTTTGCAAAAGATACCCCTACCAATAAAGAGCCGACCAGGCCCGGGCCATAAGTAAATGATACCAGGTCTATTTGATCTTTTTTTACCCCTGCCTCTAAAAGCGCCCTTTTAAACACCTCCTCTATTGCTTCAACATGAAACCTTGTAGCAATCTCAGGGACTATCCCGCCGTAGGGCTTATGAAACCTTAAGCTTGAGGCAATCTCATTCGATAATATCCTGCCGTCTTTTACAACGGCTATACCGGTTTCGTCGCAGGAGGTTTCAATACCAAGGGTAATCATTTTAAAATTCGAATATAAAATTAAACCAGTTCTTTGAGTTTATAGAGTTCATTGAGTAAATCGAGTTGCTTGAGTTTTTTGCGTTCATTGAGTTACTCGAGTTTTTGAATAAGAAATTATTGAACTCAAAATACTCTACAAACCCAACGAACTCAATAAACTAAAGCTTTGGATTAAACATTACTTCGCTAGCTCCGACAACTTTACAAACTTAATTCCATCCGCTTCAAACTCATCCATGGTTTCCTTTAACACGGAAAGGCTAATCTGCTTATCATGGCATATGCCTATAGCGCTGCCGTCCCTCTTAGCCAGATATGCAAGACGGCTAAGTTGAGACCTGATATATTCACCGTCCTCCTCATTGTCCAAAAAGGTGCTTCTCTTGGCAAACCTTATACCTGTAGACCTTGCAAGAGATTCGCATATGCTGTCAGGCGTTACAAAACTGTCCAGGAAAAACAGTTTTTTCTTCTTTAGCTCATCGAATATGGTCTTCATCAAAATCTCGTTTTCTGTAGCCCTGGAGCCCTGATGGTTTGAGATACCCCTGATATAAGGCACGCTTTTTATAGATTTATCTAAAGAGCTTATTATTTCTTTTTTATCCATGCCTGTAAAAATCGTATCTTTCTCGTTCCCGACATTCTTATTATGCGGCTCGAGCGGAAGATGCAGGATTACCTCGAAGTTTTTCTTGTTTGCCTCTTTCGCAATTTTTTCGGAATATGGTAAACCCGGCAGTATAGCAAGCGTCAGGGGTTTCTCAATCTGGCGCAATATTTCAACGTTATTCATACTATAGCCCCAGTCGTCAATAACAATTGCAACATACGCCGGAATATGCGGTTTTAATAAAACGGGCTCTTTAAGGGTGAGCTTCTTTACGGGTAATCTTTGTATGAGCCTTAAAGAAAAAAGTTCATACCCCTTAAATGAGATATCCGCATCCAGAATATTTTTGTCCTTTCCGAAATCTATTTGGCTTTTTGAAAGCTCGCATCTTATATCCTTAAGAGAAGACTTTAGTTTTGACTGAAAATTCTTGACGGAAAACCGCGAAGGAACGCTATATTCCTTATGCATAAGATAGAAAGAAACATGTCCTTTCTTTATTCTACGATGAGTCTCCTGTTTAAGATAAGTATCATTGATACCGTCCCTTAAAAGCAGCTTGGTAACAGTTGAATCTATAAGCTTGGATTTTTTTGACAGGGTGCCGGGAAGCCCGATAAATGAAAAAATCCACCATAACGCTAAAGGGGCGCAGAGGATTACACAAATCCATTTAAAACGTATGTTCAAAACCTCTTCCTTATTTTTAAATGCGACCACATATCACGTTGTCTACTAAATAGAGTTATCATATTAAATTCAAATATCAAAAATCAAATATCAAAATGACATATCAAAATCCAAAAATTAAGTAAAAAGATGGGCAGCAAAAGGTGCTCAGAAGTTAAATTTTGATTTTTTAATTGTAATTTTGGTTTTTGCATTTTGATTTTTAGATTAAAGTATTATTTACAAGACAACACATGAAATTTGACATATCGGTTGGTTTTATTTAGATTCTATTTCCTGGTAATTTTTTCTCCAAAAGCCCTATAAACCTTTATGCCCTTCATGATATCAATTGCCCTCATTAGCTGTGTATCAGATAAATTTTCAGAGGGTTTCTTTATATCTTTTTTTATACCCTCTTCCTTTTGCAGCTTTTCCTTACCTTCGTCTATTTTCCCTTCCGATTTCAACTCCTCAAAAATATCTGGCGATTCTTCTGCTAAGTCCTCGGATTTCTTATGGTTTTCTTCCTCAACAACCACGTCAGGCATTACACCTTCTCCGTGAATGGATCTCCCCAGCGGCGTGAAGTATTTACTTGTGGTAAGTCTCATGGCGGAACCGTCTCTTAAGGGTATCACTGTCTGCACAGAACCCTTGCCGAATGTCTTTGCGCCAACAAGTATCGCTCTTTTATGATCCTGTAGAGCACCCGCCACTATTTCCGAACCACTGGCACTTCCTCCGTTTACCAAAACCACCATGGGGTAATCCAGGAAAGGCCTTGGGTATTTCGACCTGAATTCAATATTCTGACTCTTTATCCTGCCCTTTGTATAAACTACCATTTCGCCTTTTGGCAAAAACCTCTCTGTTAATTCCACCGCAGAGTTAAGCAGCCCTCCGGGGTTATTCCTTAAATCGAGTATAAGGCTATCTATCCCCTTTTTTTCTAAACCCTTAAACGCACCGTCAAAATCCCTGACGCTGTTTTCCCTGAACTCGACCAGTTTTATATACCCTATGTTATCGTCAAAAACCTTTGCCTCTTTTATGCTCTTTAGTTTTATGATATCCCTTGTTAGAGAGAAATCCAACAGCTGCTTCTCTTTCTCTCTCAGTATGGTTAGCACTACCTTCGTGCCCGGTTTTCCCCTTAACTTTTTAACCGCCTCCATAAGCGTTATATCTCTTGTGAGTTCGCCGTCAATCTTAACTATCTTGTCATTCGGTTTAATACCTGCCCTATCTGCCGGCGTACCATCCATAGGGGTAACTATAGTGAGAAGATTGTCTTTCATGGATATCTCGATGCCAATTCCGCCAAACTCCCCTTCCGTTTCAACTCTCATTTCGTTATATAGTTCCGGATTCATAAACTGGCTGTGTTTATCTAAACCTGCCAACATCCCCCTCAGCGCTCCATATATCAAATCCTTAGGCTTTACCTCTTCAACGTAATCTGATTGCACTGTAGTTATAACATCGGCTAAAAGCTCAAGCTCCTCGTAGAGGCTTTCCTGAGAATTAGCTGTCCTGGATTCGCTCTCAGCGTTATGGGGGGCTACCGTAGTTAAAACTACAATAACCAAGCTCCAAATATACAGTCGTATGAGTGAATTCTTCTTGAACATACCTAATTACCTCCGTCCTTTTTTGTTGAGCCCCACGGGTTTATGGTTCGACTTCGCTCACCATCCTGAGCATGTCGAAGGACACCCGCGGCACCTTTATTTTCGGTCTTCCGCTAGTGGGGCGGAATCCCGCCCGAATGCCATTCATCCACTCACTTCATAGCCGTGGCATTATGGGTGCGGGGTCAAAAACCTCTCCAGCTCTCCGTTAAGCAGCTCGTTTGTCTTTTGCGGATTTGCCTTCCCTTTGGTCTCTTTCATAACCTGACCCACAAGGTATATAAAAGAGTTTTTCTTCCCGTTAGCATAATCTGCGACTACATTAGGATTCTCTTTTAAGACCTTTTTAATAACATCCTTTATGCTGTCTTCGTCAACTATCTGTCTGAGGCCTTTTGAATTTACTATTTCAATAGGCTCTTTATTCGTAATCACCATCTCATGAAAAACTTCTTTCGCTATCTTGCCGCTTATTATATTGGAATCAATAAGTTTAAACAGCTCTATAAGGCTTTTGGCCTTTAATTTCATGCCGGATATTGTAATGCCTTGTTCGTTTAAATGCATCAGGAGTTCGCTCATTATCCAGTTGCTTATAGTCTTAGGGTTTTCGTAGAGCTTGCAGCACTCTTCGAAGAAGAGAGAGACAGCCTTATCCTTTGTCAGAACAGAAGCATCATATGAAGGCAGGTTATACTCTTTTATAAAGCGCTCTTTTTTTTCGCCCGGAAGCTCCGGCAAATCAGCCCTTATCCTTTCTATGAGTGCCTCGTCAATTACAAAAGGAACAAGGTCCGGTTCGGGAAAATATCTGTAATCCTGGGCTTCTTCCTTTGTGCGCATTAGTACTGTGTTCTTGGAATCTTCATCCCAGAGCCTGGTCTCCTGTAAAATTTTCTCGTTATTATTAAAAAGCCTGTTCTGCCGAGTCGCTTCAAATTGAAGGGCTTCCTTTAGGGCCTTAAAGGAATTCATATTTTTTAATTCCACTTTACTGCCTAAGGCATCACCCGGCACTCTCACGGAAACATTTGCATCACAGCGCAAAGACCCCTCTTCCATATTGCAATTTGAGATCTCAAGATACTGCAGCAGCGACTTCAATGCTGTCAGATATTCGTATGCCTCCTGGGGTGAATTTATATCGGGTTCGCTGACTATTTCAAGAAGGGGTATCCCCGAGCGGTTAAAATCTACAAGGCTTATCCCTTTTTTCTCGTCGTGCATCAATTTACCCGCATCCTCCTCCAGGTGTATCCTTCTGATATTTATCTTTTTTCTCTCGTCCAATATTTCTAAATATCCTTTTGCCGCCAGAGGCATATCAAACTGCGATATCTGGTAATTCTTGGGAAGATCAGGGTAAAAGTAGTTTTTCCTGTCAAATTTTACTACCTTCGATATCAGGCAGTTAACGCTTATTGCCGCTCTAATAGCATATTCAAATACTCTTTTGTTTAATACCGGCAAAGACCCGGGCAGGCCCAGGCAAACCGGGCATGTATGGGTATTAGCAGGCGCTCCGAACTCTGTACTGCATGAGCAGAATGCCTTCGTTTCAGTAGAAAGCTGCAAATGAACCTCAAGGCCGATTACTGTTTCGAGTTCCATTTTTTAAATTCAAAATTTAGTTTATTGAGTTCATTGAGTTATTAGAGTTTATTGAGTAAATCGAGTTGCTTGAGTTATTGAGTTGCTTTTGTTTTTTTGGACCTCTATGAACTCTATAAACTCAAAAAACTCAAAGAACTTTACCAACTCAATAACTATCTTTTATAAGTTCGGTTTTTTCTTGTGAAATTCTGTTGATTGCTCAAAGGTATATGCTACTCTGAACAATAACTCTTCGTTAAAAGGCTTTCCAATAATCTGAAGGCCTATGGGTAAACCTTCCCTGTTAAATCCGCAGGGCACGGACAAAGCGGGTAACCCGGCTAAATTTGCGGGTATGGTAAATATATCTGAAAGGTACATATCCAGGGGGTTATTTAACTTTTCTCCCAGCTTAAAGGCGCACGTAGGAGATGTGGGAGTAATAACGCAATCACATATTTTGAATGCCTCGTCAAAATCCTTTTTGATGAGAGTGCGTACCTTAAGGGCCTTAAGATAGTAGGCATCGTAGTATCCGCTGCTTAAAGAATATGTGCCAAGTATTATCCTGCGTTTCGCTTCCCTTCCGAATCCCATACTCCTTGTTTTTTTATAGAGTTCTATCAAATTTTCGGGGTCTTTTACCCTGAAACCATATTGTACACCGTCAAAGCGTGCCAGGTTTGAACTCGCCTCTGCAGGCGCCAGAATATAATAAACGCTTAATGCATATTCTGTATGTGCAAGAGAAATCTCTATCGTATCCGCGCCCATATCTTTTAAAATTCCAAGCGCATCAACTACTGCTTTTTTTACCTCTGAGTCAAGGCCTTCAACAAAATATTCTTTTGGTATTCCTATTTTTAATCCCTTTACATCTTTTGCAAGGGATTTTGTATAATCCGGCACTTCCATATTCACTGAGGTAGAATCTCTTTCATCATAACCTGCAATAACGTTTAATAAAATGGCGGCATCTTCAACGCTCTTCGTAATAGGCCCTATCTGGTCAAGGCTTGACGCAAATGCAATAAGCCCATACCTTGAAACCCTGCCATATGTGGGTTTTAATCCCACTACCCCGCATAAGCTGGCGGGCTGCCTTATTGAACCGCCTGTATCCGAGCCAAGCGCCATTATAGTTTCATCCGCTGCTACGCTAGCTGCAGAACCGCCGCTTGAACCGCCGGGGATGCGGCTGGTATCCCATGGATTGTAGGTAGGGCCATAATATGAAGTTTCGCACGAAGAGCCAAACGCAAATTCATCCATATTTGTTTTTCCAAGTAATACCGCTCCGGCGCCTTTTAATTTTTCTATAACTGTGGCGTCATAAGGGCTTTTAAAGCCTTCCAATATCTTTGAGCCGCAGGTAGTAAGTTCATCCTTAACGCATATGTTGTCCTTTATTGAAACGGGAATGCCTGAAAGAATGCCTCCTTTGCTGTCTGTGGAGCCCACCTGTTTCAGGCAATCTCTATTTACGCGTACAAACGCCTTTATATCTTTATCTACGCTGTCTATCCTTTCGATACAACTCTTCGTTACGTCCGATAGGAGAAGATTATGCTTATTTTTTAAAATTTCTCCTGCGCTAAGATAGTTTGGCTTCATTTTAAACTATTCTCGGTACTTTAAAATAGTTATCTTGCTCACTTGGTGCGTTTTTAAGCACCTCCTCCGAAGGCAGAGACCCTTTTTGAATATCCTCTCTAAAGACATTCTTTATAGAGACAACGTGGCTTGTGGGCGGGGTATTATTTGTATCCAGCTTATTTAGGGTTTCAAAATACTTCAAAATATCTTCCAGCTGAGAGCTTAAAAGCCCTTTTTCCTCTTCGGAGAACTCAATCCGAGCTAGAGCGCTCAGGTAGTCTACAATATCCTTTGTAATTTTCATAACATTCTTATATATTTTAGGTTATAACATATCATACCACGCTATATATGTCAACGGCCCTGTGAGAAACACGGACTTCATCAAGGATATGCAATCATGCGCCGATGAAGAGAAGCTAAAAATCTTCACCGGCAGAAGGTTTTTGCAGATATCCCGTTTCAAAACTAAAAAAGAATGCCAAAATGAGATTGAACGCCTATTGCCAAAGGCCTAAGCTTCTTCACCCCTTTGGCGCCCCTTTAATGCCCGTTTTGCCCCTTTAACCCCAATCGCCAACCAATGGCGTGTTCACGATACGCGAACGATTAGTTCACGCTTTATGAACCCAAATCTACGGCTGGGTCGCATTGATGCATTAATATCGAATGTGTTCCGTCAGCGCAAATCGCCGCTTCATCTGGCCAAGCAAGGCGCTGCTCAAGTAGCAATTAATAAAATATTCCTTCCCTGCGACCTGCACACCGTGAGCCACAATGTCAAGAAGATCAGCATGCTTTTTGTCATCGATAACCAAAAACCTGTTGAGCCCTTTGCGCACGATAATCCGGAAAAACATTTTGGACTCATGGCTAAAATGGCCAACGATCTCCTCAAACTTTCTTTCCGAAGGATATTTATCTATTCCATTGTCTCCGATATCCCGATAGCGGATATCTTCCCTTAAAGCACGCTTATGCGCCCAATCCAGAACCGCGCGCATTTCGGCGATAACCGGATGCTCAAGCCATAAGAAAACATCTTGTTCATGGTTTTGCATTAATAAGCTCCTCAAACCAATCGTACCATAATCATGCCATTACTATCGGCGACCTAATCGTTCCATCTATACCACTAAAACAATCATAATAGGTGATTGCACGCAAGATGCACGCAAGATGCACGCAAGAATTACCTGATTGCATAGCGAACATACTTGCCGCCACCTGTCTTTTTTACAATATTTTTCTTTAAAAGATCCTTTAAATCACCGGCCGCGGTTCTTATGGCACATTTGACCAATTCTAAATATTCTTTTCTTGAAATGTCTTTGATGCCCGACATTACAAATTGCCTCTGCCTTTCATTCAACCGGCTCATAACAGCCTCATCAGCTTCAATAACAGTAACATCTTTAACCTGTGATTTGAATATTACTTTTGTCTGAACAGGGCTTATTTCGTAAACAGGCTTTTTATTTCCGTTTTTTAAACATAGCTCATTTTCTAAATATATCCCTGAGCCGTACTTTTCAATATAGCCTATATCATACATTAGCTTTGAAAGGACTTTATTAACTGGTTTATGTTCTGGCTTCTCAGGGGTTACTCCTTTGGGAAAAGAGCCTGGGCTAACTATTTCAACCCTATCATCAAGAATAAATACCCTTACATCGGCAGGACTATAATAATCCCTGTGTATTAAACCGTTTATTATGGCTTCTCTTAATGCTTTGATAGGATAATCAAATTTATCTTCCCTCCTGAAGCTCTTATCGGTTCTAAACCCGAGTAATCTTATATTTTTTCTGATAAACTCCTCTGCCTGGTCAGCCATTTCCCATAAGGTGCCGTCGCAATCCAATCTGTCTAATATATTGCCGTATATTTTAATACCTTTGATTTTAACTAGTCTTAACTGGGCGTGAGAGATAAATTTAAGAGGATCTTTTGCGAAAAATAAAATACCTGCATTGGTAGGTTTTGTTTTGCTGACCGCCTTAATATTAACCAAAAATTGGTTAAGAGGCATTTTTATCTTTGAAGATATATTCCTGGTTTTCTCCCTTAGCTTCAGATAGGCTTCAACTTTTCTGTTGTCTATATCTTTTAGTTTAGCCTCTTTGCATATATCTTTATCAAATTGAAGATTATCCTTATGTTTCTCTAGAATACACTGCTCATACTCATCCTTGCCCATCTTAACCGTCGAACGCCCCGCGCGCTTATACGGCCGCCCGAACGCAAGCACCAAGCGATCGTGCGATTCTTTAATCTCTACGACAACCACTTCCTTGCCGTCGATATTCTTCAGGGTTACCTTTGGGTGAAGTTTCGGATCCGTGTGTTGAGCGATTTGGTTTACCAATTTCTCGATCGTGCCCTTGCCGATTTGAACTCCGACAACCTTGCCTTCCGGAGAAACACCGATAAATATCCGGCCGCCTTCGGTATTCGCGAAAGCTACAGCCGTCTCTACAATAGCGTCCATCTCGGATAAAGACTGCTTCCATTCAACCGTAGTTGATTCAGTAGAACCAATTATCTTTGATAAATTCTTCGTCTTCATATTCTCCTCAAATAGAATCCTTGATCACCCGGCGTTCTTCCTTTAATTCCTTTTGCCTGTCCGCCGATGTATTAGTGGCGGAAACGCCTCTGATAAATATTTTATATTTTTTCATAGCCATTCTTCATTCCCAAATATTCTCAATTTGTAACGGTTTCAAAGCGTACAGTTCAACCAATGATCCCCACATACTTTCCTCTGTTGGATATTTACAATTAGGATTCTTTGCGAGTTTTAAGCAATGTGCTTTATAGTCATCAGATATAACAATACCAGCGATATTATCACACTCTGCGGACTGCAATGCCTTCTGCAACCCCAGCTTAAGTTCTGGCGGTGTGATTAGAAAAGGGGGCACGATAAAAAGGATTACGGGATAATTGGAATTTTTTAACTGCTTTGCCTTATCTTCAATCTTCAAATATATTTTATTTGAGTATTCTTCTATGCCAATAGCTCCGCAGAAATTTGTATGTCTGCCGGTAGTCATAACTGAAGCTTCAATTAATAACTCTGTTTGGCCGATTTTTATAAGCGCCTCGGCTTTATTATTCCCTACCCTTGGCTCGTATTCAATAATAAAACCTGCTCGCGCACAAGGAGCAACAATAAATGTCTCAAAAACACTCCCCAGATAAGCAGCCAGAGGTCGAGCAGAGTCCTCCAACTTATTCTTCAACGTCTTTCTCTTCTTCGTTGCTTCAAATATTACTCCAAAATCCTCATCCAGCCTCTTTATAAAATCCCTTTCATCCATAGACTCCTGCAGAAAACCTATAAATGCTGTATACGTATCTGTGCCAAACGCCTCATTTCCATCGTAATCAGCGATTATTTTTTTAACTGCATTTTCCCATTTAGCATCAAAAATATTCTTAAGATACTTGGCAGACTGCAATGCTGACATAAAATTGGAAAGAATCTTATGTAAATGATTTTTATAATCTGTCAGAAAGGGCCCAATATCTATGTTTTTACCACTGGGCGATATCTGGTTCCATCGATTTACTACTCGCGCAATTGCATGAGAAGGAATAAAGTTAAATTCATTTTTAACTATATCTTGAAATTTTATAACATCCAAATTTGGGAAATTGCAAAAAAGATTCTCAAACATATTCCGTATTTCTTCGTCATTAATATTATAAGGATATTTGTAACCCATTGCTTTTTCTATAATCTTTTTAATATTGTTTTTATCTCTATAATTAAGCGAGTAGGGTACCTTTGAAGCTTCACTGTCTATTAATTCGTTCTTCATATTATGCTCTCTCCATCTTACTTTTATCGCCAATCTTTTCTACCATCTTTATTTCCTCTTTGGTAAACCCATATAATTCATAGACCATCTGGTCGATTTGGCGTTCGTATTCTTTGACTTTGGCTTGTTTAGCAAGATTTTGCAGATAATCCTCGTCTTTGGTGATGGCGAGAATTTTACCTACGAGAATAATGAATGATTTTTGCTGCCCTTCAGAAATTTGAGGAATAGGAAGTTGTTCAATATAAATAGTAAAAGACCTTATAGCTCCATTTCCCAATTGTGCAGAAATCTGCCGATAATAAAAATCAATAAGTTGTGAATTCAAAGGTGCGAGTAAATATTTTCTATCACTATTGATAAAATAACACGTATTATTACAAAACATTCCAGATTCATCATAAACAAAGGTAAGTTTTTCACCTATATCACTATAAATAATTTTGCCTTTTTCAAACTCTGCATAGTAATCACAATCCCGCAATTCCCACCAATAGTCACCTTGATCATCTCTATTATAAAGACCCTTTCCTTTACCGCTATCCGAACCACTCCTTTTCAAATGTTCGTATATTACAGGCTGATGATTTTTAAAAAATGATTCGGGTTTTTCTTTACCCCTGTTTTCATTCGTCCATCCAGAAGGAATAACTATCATCCATAATCCTGGCCACTGATAATGGTATCTCCCAATGTCCCGTCCTCTTAAAACCGGTTTTATTACAGCATTACTTTTTCTGTCATTCTTGCATAATAGTTCTTTAGTCACATTATCAATAATAAACGCTTCGTTAAAACCAGTTATAATTCCCCTATAAATTTTCACATTCCAATTTTTAAGTGGTGTGCCAATTTTATCAATCTTCTTTTTC
Organism: Candidatus Omnitrophota bacterium; assembly: GCA_020052955.1. Classification (GTDB taxonomy): domain Bacteria; phylum Omnitrophota; class Gorgyraeia; order VGKN01; family VGKN01; genus JAGVOB01. The sequence goes on from JAGVOB010000155.1 coordinate 15,827, forward strand.
AGCGCCAGCACTTTATCATCCGCTAATGTCCAGCCGGAGACGTTGAGTTCACTTTGTTTTATCCTTTGTTGTTTTTGATTCACATATTCGTCAATCTCGTCCACAGTAAAGTCGGATTCAATTTTGACATACGGCAGTTGGTATTCCTTCTGTGGTTCATTTTTTTGAAAGAGCATAATATTGGTGTCAACTGTTGCGTCAAAGATTTTATGTCCACCAAAGTCTATTAGTTTCATCACCATTGTTTTCGTTTTAAAAAAGTTACGAAGTTTTTCACCGTATTTTGCCCGCATCCATTTATTACTGGAAATGAAGCAGGAGAAACGGTTTTTGGCGAGGATGTTGTAGGATATTTCGTAAAAATAGGTATACAGGTCTGATGTGGAGTTATAGACTTTGTAACCTGCTTTTTGCAAAAACGGTTTATACTCTTTAATATCTTCCTGCCTTATATACGGCGGATTCGCAATCACCGCATCAAAACCGCCCTTCTCATGGAAAGCTTCCGAGAAATTTATATGCCATTCAAAGTGTTCCGAGGGACCGGGTATTTTTAAGTCCTTAAGTTCTTTAATTATACTTTCAATCTCCTGAATTCTTTTATCATCATCTTTTCTGTGTCTTTCATCTTCAAAGAATCTTATTTGGGATCGAATAGAAAGAATCTTTTGTTTTAATCCTTCTAATTGTTTATTCCTGCCATAATCAAATAGGACTTTAATCAAGTTATCAATTTCCCGGCGTTTTAATTCTTTTTGAGAAGGTGAAGTAATATCAAATAATTCATCCTTTAATTTCTTTAGCTGGCTGACCATTTCTGTTCTTTTGTAATCTGTAGAGCTTGCTAAAAATTCTCCAGAAAGCGCTTCTATAAGGCTATTCCCTTGCATAATTTTGTAATCCAAGTTTGGCAAAGGCTTAATCTGACGGATATCATCCTCATCAACTACGAGCGATAACCAAAGGCGTAGTTTGGCAATCTCTACAGCGCCAGAATCAATATCTACTCCATATAACGATTTTTCAATACACTCGCGTTTAAAATTATAAATGGTTCTATTTTTGTTTTTGATATAAGCAGACAAAACATTTCTCGTTTTGACAATATCGCCCATCATGCCAACCAGGAATGCACCGCTTCCGATCGCCGGATCACAAACCTTGATATTTATGAGTTTTTCATCAATTAAGTCGGCATTTTGACGAATGCTTTCAGGAAGCTTATAAAAATAGGTGCTGGTTTCCCTGCCCTTAGCTTCCACTGTAGTCTCATTTTCACCAAGGTGTTCGCCATGCTTAATAAGTACTTCAATATCCTCTTTGGAAACCTTACCTTCAAGTTCTGTCGATAGATAATTAATCAAGCTTTGCTGGCACATATAGTGGACGATCTCGCGTGGCGTATAATAAGTGCCTTTTGATTTGCGGTCTTTTACCTCCAAGAGATTCTCAAAAACCTTTCCGAGCATCTCCGGATCGACTGCCACTTCTTTCTCAAGAGGCTCATCTTCTTTAACGGTGAAGTTATAACGGTCGAAGATGTCTAAAATGCCGTTGCCTTTGTCGCCTTCTTTTGTTTTATATGTGTTAGAAAATAAGTCGTTAGGCAGAAGAATATCTGTATGCACCCAGTCGTAGTCATTAATAGGATCAAAAAGCCCGCCATTTAAAAATGGGATCTTACAGTTAAAGCGGCTATAGAAGTCGTCATCACGCTCTCGTGCCAAAGCCTCATAAAAAAGCGGCTCTAAGATGTCATTAAAAAAGTTCTTGTAAGCTCCTTGCTTCTCTTCAAATAGTTCTCGCAAGAAGTTTTTAGGACCAGTTCCCCAATCGGCATCGCGTTTAACTCCAAACCATCCTTTCTTCTGTAAAAAGTAAAGAAAAACGATTTGCCCCAGGAGTTTCTTTGAAAAATCAACTGTTTCAACTCCTTTGGCTTCAAAATCACCCTTGATTTTTTTATCCTTCTTAACAACGTCCTCTATCGTCTCTTTTGTCCACAAGAAGAGCTCCCTGTATTTCTCAAAGAATTCTTTTGTGACCTTCTCAATATTAAAAGATTCTTCGAGCTGAGCAAGAGCGGGATTTCTTTCATCGTCAGCAACGAGATCCACGAGCTGGCTCTGCGCAGTATGGCTATTTTCATTAACCCCAACAAGGAAGGACCACCGACGCGCCGGAGTAAATTCTTCTTTTACCCTCATCCGACCCTTCTTGCCTTCCTCAAACCGGTAATCCATCTTCACAAGAGAAAACCGCCAGTCTTCTTCGTTTGGGGCAACAAAGGCAACTAATGCCGCACGAATTGACTCACATTAAATGTTACCCAAAATAATTCCATAAGGTATCGTTGACTCATAATTGATGTTACCAGAGAATATAGCCTCTGGAAGGAGG
>JAGVOB010000026.1 GCA_020052955.1 Candidatus Omnitrophota bacterium
ACTAATTATACCAAAAAGGTTAACATGATCCCGTTTTACTTCCAATATGTCAACACATCTCCGAGCGAGTTCAAGTTTACACTAAAGCAGTGGGCCCAAGAGGACTTGAACCTCTGACCCGCTGATTATGAGTCAGCTGCTCTAACCAACTGAGCTATGGGCCCAATATATTCTAGTATTGAGGTTGAGGCTAAGGTTGAGAATTAAAAACTTAACCTCAACCTAAACCTTAACCTTTAAATTTTATAGACTATAAATAATACTATTTGGAGAGGGTTTTGGCAAGGGAAAAATTGGGGAGGGGAAAAAAGTCAAATTAATGGCAAAGGCTAAAAAAACTACGCCTAAATACGATTTATCTGTAGTCTCTTAAATACCTCCTTACATCGTCATGGCTGCCGACAAACACGAGATAACAAGTGTCTGGCTCAATCTTCATCACTATGCGTAGCCGTATATTAACCCTTAATTCATACTTATCGTGATTTATCTTTTTAAAACCAAGACCGCCTGATGCCTGTCCTGAAACAAGCATAGTATTAAAAGCTTTGAGGGCTTCGGCAGTTTGTTCTCTATCTTGCGGGGTAAGCTTCTTGAGTGAGCGTTCAAATGAAGGCAGGACTACAACGGTTTTCATCTCTTAGCAAGTTTTTCTGCATAATGTAAGAATTCCTTTCCTGCCTTTACAGCCTTGCCTTTAACCTTTTCTTTTTCAACAATTTTGTCTATAGTTTTTAGTTCTTCCGCAGTATATTTAGGCTCCACTTTGACAGGGATAAGCTTAATAAAATTCTTCTCCACATCTATCGCAAAAAGTTCATGCGGCTTTAGATGCAGACGCTTTACTATGGCGCTGGGCAGTGTCAGCTGGTTTTTTGCCTTTAACTTGGTAATAGTCATATGTCCTTCACCTCCATCTGAAATATACCATAAGTGAGAAAGTATGTCAAGTTAGAAATTCTAACATCAAAGAAGCTACCTGTGCCTCAAAAAAGGATTAATTTTTGTGATTTTGGATTTAATCAGGTAATATTTCGAGAGCTAAAATGATTGCTATTCGCTCGCATTTCTTAACACCATCTCAGTATGGTTTTTCCCTTCAGGAAAAACCAGAGCGGGCGAGGAGAATCGAACTCCCGTGAAAAGCTTGGAAGGCTTTCGTTCTACCATTGAACTACGCCCGCGTTTTGGCAAATAGCACGTGGCAAATGGCTAATGGTTTATAGCGAATTGCAGAAGTTTGAGAAAAGATAATAACATTTATTGTTGTTCGGGTCAATAGTTTCGTATGATGGAAAGAGAAATACATCCCATTTTCTTCAGGAAAAGTTTTTATGCTAAAAGGATTATTTTTGAATTATGAAATTAAGGATTGCAAAAGAACCAAGAAAGATTAAACCTAAAAGAAAGGTTAATTGTAAAAACTCATAATAAAATCTACTCATAGGGTAACCATACTTATGTTTTAATCTATTATACTTCTCTTGATATTTTCCTGATTGTTTAGATACAACTCCATATCCAAGTCCTGCTAAAAACACCCAAACATAACGAACGCCAGCAATAATACTCAGCATTAACAAAAATAAACCAGCAACAAAAATCCACTTATAACTAAAGCCTGCGAAAGATTTCAATAAATAAGCAAAACTAAAAGAAATTATCGCTATTGATAAATTAACAATCCATTTAGCAAAAGATATTTGTTCTTTATTAATAAAATCGCATATTAACTTATCGCTTAGCTTATCTTCATTTTCCATTCTAATTTTTCTCTTTACTAAAAATTTTATCTTTTGGAACTTTTAAAATCCGTTTTTTTCTATATGGCGCGATGATAAACTCAAATCTTTCGTCTAACAACCTTCTTATCTTTGAATAATTAGTAAGAATTATACAGAGATAAAGTAATATCCCCCCTAATTCGCCATAAAAGAAAGAGCCCTTATAAACTGACTGTCTATCAAGAAATGGTATAAAAATAAACAATAGCATACTAATAACTGCCAATACTATTGCCCATATGATAGGGTTTATTATACAAATAAATGTCGCTCTAATTTTTATTTCTTTTTTATAGAGAGATAAATATATTGCTCTTGGCAACCAATCAAAAATAGGTAACATAATATTAAATAGTGATACCAACATTAAGCAAGAGCCTATTAGATATGCAATTATTCCGTTTAAATCATTCATTTTTCTTCATCCTTTATTAGGAGAAATTAGAGAAAATAGGGGCAACAGACACCTATTTTATTTTTAATTTCCCAAAGTTTTACATCATCTCTATAAACAAAAAGCCGACCTTTGTTATAAGTCGGCTTAATTTTAATTTGCTATCTCATAAACATACAATCAGAACCTATAACTGTTCAAGCATTGATAAATATTGTTCCTTATTAATTCCCAAAATCTTTAGGTTATTTAGAATAATAAAGATAGGAATATCTTTGATGGCGGGGATAATTACTGGGCGTTTTAAGTTTGCCCTTGTATAAACTCGATGGTCGCCCTTTTGTCTAATAAATTCACAACCAATATATCTTAAGAATTTTTCAAATTTTTTATAGTCAATAGGTGTTAGGCGGGACAAGGAACTCTCACTTCTCTTTGAATTTGACCTACAGAAATTGGCGGTTTCCAGCACTTGTGAGGATGTGTGATTTTTTTCCAGCCACATTCTAACAAAGCATCCTCAAGAGTTCCCATTTTGCCAGTTTCTTCAAAGAAGAGTTGTTGCAATTCTTCAAATCTTTTTTTAGCCTGTTCGAGGGTATCGCCGCAAGTAGAAATATTCAATGCAGGGCTAAATGCAATAAATTTATTGCCTTCCCTATAAAATTCTACAGTTAACGTTATTTTTTGAAATTTTATCATTATATCACCTAGCTTCCTTTCCTATAATAATTATACCATATGCGAATTGACTCACATTAAATGTTACCCAAAATAATTCCATAAGGTATCGTTGACTCATAATTGATGTTACCAGAGAATATAGCCTCTGGAAGGAGG
>JAGVOB010000104.1 GCA_020052955.1 Candidatus Omnitrophota bacterium
AAGACAAGATATAAAAACAAAGAGAAAACGCTCTTAACTGTAAATTACTGACATTTTTAATTTGCAAAAAACCTGACATTTTCTATTTGCGTTTACAGTAAATAACGCTTTAATCCAAAAATCAAAATGCAAAAATCAAAATTACAATGCAAAAATCAAAACTTAACTTCTGAGCACCTCTTGCCACCCATCTTTTTACTTAATTTTTGCCTGCCCGCCGAACGAGTTCTTTGGCAGGCGGGGATTTTGATATGTCATTTTGATATTTAATTTTTGATATTTGAATTTAAGATGATAGCTCTATTAAGTAGGCAACGCATAATGGGATGAAAAATAAGCATATTTCCAAGGAGATGTATGCCTGCTTAAAACGCTACTGGGGATATGAGCAGTTTCGTCCGTGGCAGGAGGACGCTATCCTGGCTATACTGGATGAACGCGAGACTCTGACTATTCTTCCTACCGGAGGAGGCAAGTCCCTTTGTTTTCAGCTTCCAGCAATGCTTAAGGATGGGATGGCGGTGGTTATCTCGCCATTGATCTCCCTGATGAAAGATCAGGTGGACGGGCTTAAGGATATGGGGATCTCCGCGGAATGCCTTAATTCCAGCCAGGGCCCCGCCCAGCAGAGCTCGGTAATTGGACGCATCAGGAATCAAGAAGTGAAACTTTTATATATTTCTCCTGAACGCCTGCTCACCCAAGAAACAATAGAGTTATTAAGATCTACTGACTTGTCCTTTTTTGTGATCGATGAGGCGCATTGCATTAGCCATTGGGGACATGATTTCCGGGATGAATACCGCCATCTCGGGGCCATCAAGGATAATTTCCCCGGGATAAATATACACGCTTTTACCGCTACTGCTACCAAAGAGGTGCAGGCGGATATTCTCACCCAGTTAAGGTTTGATAGCCCACAACTTAATATTGCTTCGGTTGACCGGCCGAATTTGGCATACAGGGTTATGCCACGCTCGAATATTATTTCCCAGATCACGGGAGTTTTAGAGAAACATCCCAAAGAGGCCGGGATTATTTATTGCCTGCGCCGCAGTGATGTGGATGATATTTCCGGCAGGCTGAATAAATTGGGGTTTAAGAATTTGCCTTATCACGCAGGGCTTTCAGATGTTGAGCGTCATTTGAATCAGGACCAGTTTATCCGCGAGGAAGTAAATATTATAGTGGCTACAGTAGCTTTTGGTATGGGGATAGACCGTAAGGATATCCGTTTTGTGATCCACGCGGCAATGCCCAAGAGTATCGAGCATTATCACCAGGAAACCGGCCGCGCCGGCAGGGATGGCCTGCCGTCATACTGCTACATGTTTTACGGCGGAGGGGATTTCGGCGTCTGGAATTTTTTTTCTAAGCAGTCGGCGAATCGGGATGTGATGCTGAATAAACTGCGGATTATGTATAATTTCTGCACCCAGCCGCAATGCCGGCATAAGGTTTTTGTTAATTATTTCGGCCAGGAATACGGGCAATCAACTTGTCAGGCCTGCGATTATTGTCTGGGTGAAGTGGATATGGTAGACGATCCTGTTGGCGTAGGGCAGAAGATTTTGAATTGCATTGATAGCGTTAAATGTGGGGATGACCGGAGTTTCGGTGCCGGTTATGTCGCCAATGTCTTAAAAGGAAATCCGACAAGCCAGATCGCCAGGTGGGGCCATCAGGGTAACCCAAATTTCGCAGCAATGTCCTCTGAAACGCTTGCGTCTATACGCTATTCTATCGAGCAGCTGATTGGACAGGGATATCTTTCGCGCCAGGGAGAGTATGATACTCTTTTCTTGACTGATCAAGGCAAACGGCTTTTAAACGGCGAAATTACCCCCATCTTAGCCAAGCCGCTGGTGGCAGCTAGAAAAAAAGAGATTAGTATACGTCAGAAAGCAAGGAAAGCCCAGGATTGGGCAGGTGGCTTTGGCTATGGCTTTGGCAATAGGAAGCCAAACCATGGCCCTGTGGCCAATAGGAAGCCAAACCACGGCCCGCTGGCTTGTGTAGATGAGAAATTGTTTGAACTATTGCGCGAAAAAAGAGCGGAATTAGCCCGGAAACAGGGCGTGCCCGCCTATATCATCTTTGGCGACAGGTCCTTAAAAGACATGGCTTCCGTCAAGCCTACAACCTCCGAAGCCTTTTTCGGAGTCTTCGGAGTCGGTGAGCATAAGCTGAAAATCTACGCTAAGCCGTTTATTGACGTAATCAAACAGTATTCAAAAAAATTGCCTTCGGCGATTAGTCCCTTCCTTAAGAAGTACTAGGAAGGACTATCCTTTAGGATTAGACCCATCCTCTAAAGGTATCAGGATGGTCTATCCTTTTGCATTAGCCCTTCCTTAGTAGGATTATGAAGGTCTAATCCCGTCACCAGAGCGGGTGAATGGCGGATCGGGAGTGTCGCCCCAAGATGGGCGTGGTAAGTTTAGATCCCACGGGCTTCACCCGTGTGGCTTTAGATCCGAAAAAGAAAAAAGGGACAGTCATCCCCTTTTCCCCTGCCTTTATGCAGATTCTATTTTTGGTTGGCACAAGTGTAATAAATAAGGTATAATTTAAGACCGTTAAAAAAGTCATCAGCCTCAATTTAGAAAGAAAAGGGAGGAAAATATGCTTAAGAAGAGATTATTAGCTTTGGCGGTGCTTGTGGCTTTGGCAATAGGAAGCCAAACCACGGCCCGCTGGCTTGTGGCTGCAGTTAGTGCATTTGCGGCGCCCGGAAGAAATACGATTCAAATCAAGGGCTCGGATACTATGGTAAACCTGGGCCAGGCGTGGGCAGAGAAATATATGGAAAAAAATCCGGCAGAGTTTATTGCGGTTACCGGCGGAGGCTCGGGCACAGGAATTTCCAGCCTTATAAGCGGAACCTGCGATATAGCCATGAGTTCAAGGAATATAAAAGATAAAGAAATTACCCTGGCTAATAAAAAAGGGATAGACCCTTACGAAATAAGGGTCGCTTTAGACGGCCTGGCAGTTGTGGTAAACCCTGCCAATCCGGTAGGTAAGCTTACCTTTGACCAGCTGGCAGGGATTTTTACGGGAAAGATTTCCAATTGGAAAGAGGTAGGCGGTAATGACGGCAAAATAGTCATCCTTTCGCGCGAGATAAATTCCGGCACCCATGTTTATTTTAAAGAGCACGTATTAAGAAAAAATGATCCCGCATCCAAAGAGGAATTTGCTCCCTCTGCATTACTGCTTTCTTCTTCGCAGGCAATTGCCGATGAGGTAGCGCAGAATACCGGCGCAATAGGCTATTATGGCATGGGCTATATATCAGATAAACAAAAACCCGTAATGGTAGCCAAAGATGAGAAATCAGAATACGAAGCGCCTACCATAGAGAATGTAGTAAACGGAAAATATCCTATATCAAGGCCATTATTGATTTATACCAATGGCCAGCCGCAAGAGTCGGTAAAAAAATTTATTGATTTCTGTCTTTCCAAAGAAGGCCAGGAGATTGTGTTAGCTACAGATTTTGTACCTATCAATAAATAATAGGGTACCTGTATTTACCCCGACTCGTAAGATATAGGGAAATTCTCTTCGATAATTTCCCTATACTCGTTGGGGTTATCCGCCAACAAATTGTTAGACCCGACCTTAATGGAAAGAGATTGGTCTATCCCTGAGGATTGGGGGCGGATAAAGACATAAGGTGTTAAATGCGCAAGTTTAGAGAATTTTTTATAGAAAAGCTGATTTTGATTTGTGGCCTTGCGGCCATTTTTTTTGTAGTCCTAATATTCCTCTTCTTGCTTAAAGAAGGCTTATCGGTATTTGGGACTGTCAGCCCGCTTAAATTTCTTTTAGGTAAGAGCTGGTATCCTATCTCGGAACCGGCGCAGCTGGGGATACTTCCTTTAATACTGGGCTCTTTGTTGGTTACATTAGGAGCGGCAGCTATTTCAATACCTATAGGCGTGGCCTGCGCAGTTTATATTGCCGAGATAGCGCCGCTAAAAATAAAAGAGGTATTAAAAAGCGGCATTGAGTTATTGGCGGCAATACCGAGCGTTGTGCTGGGTTTTATAGGCATGGTTACGCTTGTGCCATGGGTAAAGAGTATGTTCCATCTGCCCACGGGCTTAACAGCCCTATCGGGCTCAATAATGCTGGCATTTATGGCTATGCCGACCATTGTCTCTATTGCCGAGGACGCGCTTTATTCTGTGCCTAAATCCTACAAGGAAGGAGCCCTTGCGCTGGGGGCTACGCATTGGCAGGCTATTTACCGCGTAATACTTCCTGCGGCTTCTTCGGGAATACTTGCGGCAGTGATGCTGGGTATCGGCAGGGTAATCGGAGAAACTATGGCAGTCATGATGATTACGGGTAATGCCGCGGTAATTCCGCAGAGCATCTTAGTACCCATACGAACCCTTACAGCGACAATTGCCGCGGAGATGGGAGAGGCAGTCGTGGGAAGCGAGCATTACTTTGCCTTATTTGCCGTAGGCATTGTTTTATTTGTGATGAGCTTTGCCATCAACGTAACAGCGGATTTATTTTTACATAAGAAAAAATAATGAGTGAGCGGCGAACGAAGTGAGGAGTTAGTCGAAGGATGAGAAACCCGAAACGAGCAGAGAAAATAGCATTCTTCTTCTTATTTTTAGCCACGCTTTTGATTGTAGTTCCGGTTGGCCTGATAGTTGTCATCATTATTCAAAAAGGCTCACCCGCCATAAACTGGCAGTTTCTTACGGATATCCCAAGGCAGGGGATGCGCGCCGGAGGAATATTGCCGGCAATTGTCGGTACCGTCTATCTGGTATTAGGCGCAATTATTTTTGCCTTACCTATAGGGGTATTGTCAGCCGTATATTTAAGCGAATACGCCAAAGATAATTTCCTGACGCGGATTATTAAGCTTGCTATTATAAATCTTGCCGGTGTTCCCTCGGTAGTCTACGGGCTTTTCGGGCTGGCGCTGTTCGTTGTATTTTTCAGGTTTGGGGCTTCTATTCTTTCGGGCTCACTCACCCTGGGGATTATGATACTTCCGATAATAATTACCACTTCACGCGAAGCGCTGGAAAGCGTGCCCTATTCATTTAGAGAAGTAAGCCGTTCGTTAGGAGCGAGTAAATGGCAGTCTATCAGTTCCATTGTCCTGCCGAACGCGATTTCCGGCATATTGACAGGGACTATACTGGGGTTAGGCAGGGCGGCGGGTGAAACAGCGCCTATTCTTTTTACCGTTGCCGCTTTTTACCTGCCGCAGCTGCCCAGTTCTATTTTTCATCAGGCTATGGCGCTTCCCTATCACCTCTATGTTATTTCGACGCAGGTGCCTAATGTAGATGAAAAAATACGATACGGCACCGCTTTGGTTTTGTTGGCACTTGTCCTATTTATGAATTTAGTAGCGATAATTATTCGTTATAAATTCAGGAAGAAAAAGAAATGGTAAAGTTTTCAATAAGAGCTCTGAATATCTGGTTTGACGCAGTTCATGCGCTAAAGAATGTAACGATGGATATTACCGCTAACGAAGTCTTAAGCATTATCGGGCCGGCTAACAGCGGAAAGACAGCCTTTTTAAGAATGCTTAACAGGCTTAATGAGCTAAGTGAAAACTTTAGAATGAGCGGTGAGGTAAAACTCTCCAGGGGAAACATCAAAGATATGGATACCGAGCTGCTGCGAAAAAGGGTGGGAATGGTTTTTGCCCTGCCCTTACCCTTACCCTTATCGATATTTGGTAATGTTGCTTATGGCATTAAAATGCACGGCATAAAAAATGAGAAACGGCAAAGAGAGATTATCAAGCAGGCTCTGAAGCAGGCGTATCTATGGGAAGAGGTCAAAGACAGGCTTGATGAATCCGCGTTTAAATTATCGGGAGGCCAGCAGCAGCGGCTTTGTATCGCAAGGACCCTGGCGCTTAAACCGGATGTGATTTTATTTGACGAACCCTGCTCCGGGCTCGACCCCATATCTACCGCAAAAGTGGAAGAGGCGATGTTGAGGTTAAAAACAGATTATACAATTGTTTTAGTAACGAATAACGTTAAGCAGGCGGCGCGCGTAGGGGATAAAACTGCATTTTTTCTATCCGGAGAACTCGTTGAAATAGATAAAACGGATAAAATATTTACAACGCCAACCGACAAACGTACAGATGGCTATATCAGAGGGAAATTTGGATAAACCGAAGATTCAGGTTGATAACTTATGTCTATGGTATGGCAGCTTTCAGGCGCTTAAGAGTATCAACGCCTGTTTCCGTGATAGGATAATAACCGCCATAATTGGGCCTTCCGGGTGCGGTAAATCCACGCTACTAAGGGTTTTTAACCGCATGAATGACTTGGTAGAAGGCGTGCGTACATCCGGCAAGGTATTAATCGAAGATATCAGCATATCAGATAATAATATAGATTTAGTTTCGTTACGAAAAAAGGTGGGCATGGTATTCCAGAGGCCCAACCCCTTTCCTTTATCAATTTATGAAAATATAGTTTTTGGCCCGCGGATTCACGGCAGTATGAATAAAAGTGAACTGGACGAAATTGTGGAAGAGAGCCTGAAATCCGTACTCCTCTGGGATGAGCTAAAAAGTAAACTTGATAATCCGGCGCTTAGTTTATCTTTAGAGCAGAAACAACGACTTTGCATTGCCAGGCTTATTGCGGTAAAATCAGATATATTGCTGATGGACGAACCCTGCTCGGCCTTAGACCCTTATGCAACCGCAAGGATAGAGGAATTAATGCGCGAGCTTAAGAACAGATATACCATAATAATTGTAACCCATAATATGCAGCAGGCGGCGCGCATTTCCGATGAAGCGGGATTCATGCTTTTGGGCGAATTGATCGAATTCGGCGCAACGGAGAATATCTTTACCAGGCCAACCAATAAACTCACGGAAGATTATATTACAGGCAGATACGGATAAGAAAATATCCCTCGGCGCTCAATAGAAAAACTATGGCGGCTCGGGATGATTTTTCTATCGAAAAATCAGGAGGCTTAAAATGGAAAGACATTTTGATGAAGAGTTAAATGAGTTACGCAAGGAAATCTTGAAAATGGCGGTTATGACTCAGGAGGCGATATTTAAGTCAATAGAGGCATTAAAAAACCGCGACAATACCCAAGCTAAAGAGGTTATAGACAACGATGTCAAGATAGACGAATTAGAATTGGCAATAGACGAGAGGTGTATTGACATGATTGCCAGGCGTCAGCCTATGGCAAAAGACCTGAGGTTTATAGCTACAGGCATGAAGATAAATGCAGAGCTTGAGCGTATCGCGGATTTGGCAGAGGATATCTCGCAGTGCGTCCTTGAGTTGGCGGACAAGCCCATCCTCAAACCCCTTATAGATATACCCAAACTATCCGTTGTTGCCCAGAATATGGTGCGCGATGCTATTGATGCCTTTGTAAAAAGGGATATAGGGCTTGCTAAAAAGGTGGTACTTTCGGATTCAGAGGCAGATAAACTACGCGATTTAGTTCAGGGAGAGCTTATTAATGATTATATGGCAAAGGATCCTTCCACTGCGACGCGCGCCGTGCCGCTGTTATTAATCGCCCGCCATCTTGAACGCATATGCGACCACACAACCAATATTGCGGAGGATGTCATATATATGGTTGAAGGCAAGGTGGTAAAGCATCATCCGGAAGAATTATCGTAGCGGATAAATTTTATCCGCATCTCAGGACAAAATCTTAGGTTAAGGAGTCATTAATATGATAACAGATCCCTCGTCCGCCACAAATTATGGCGGGCTCGGGATTAATTCGTCCGCCTCGGGCGGACTCATTAAGGAGGTAGTCAAATGAAAAATAGAGGCAGACCGTTGCAAAACCCGTGCTTTGAGAGCATTGAAAAGAAAGGCTTTTTCAATGCTCTCATATTACGCATTTTTGCCATGACAGGCGTCGTCTTATTTCTGAGCGGGGCTGTTTTTGCCGAGGATTTTTCCGCAAATATGATTTCTACGACAAAGGAGGGTACTTATCAAGGAAAAGTATTTGTCACAAAAGATAAAATGAGAATAGAGATGATGGGCTCTATTACCATATCCAGGGCGGACAGGAGGGTGGTCTGGATGCTTATGCCGGAGGATAAGACCTATATGGAAATGTCGTTAAAGCCGCAGGATATAGTTATGACGGGTGATAAGACGCCGGATGAAATTTCGCGCAGACTTGTCGGCAGGGAGACAATAGACCAAAAGATGACGGATAAGTACGAGATTGAGTATGCCGTAAAGGGTAATAACTCCAGCGTTTTCGTATGGCTGATAAAGAATTTAAACCTGCCCGTAAAAAGCTCTGCAACGGATGGTAGCTGGAGCGTTGAGTATAAAAATATAGTTGTCGCAAAACAGCCCGCCTCTTTGTTTGAGATTCCGGCGGGGTATAAAAAGTTTTCGGCCGAATTGCCCGGCCTGGGGGAGCTTGAATATTGATACATTCGCGGCTAGCAAAGTCCCGAGTCCGCCCGAGGCGGACGAGGAGAACAATGGTCGGTTCCTTCGCAAAAGCTCAGGACACTGAGCAAGGCGAAGTGATGAGAGCGTTAAAAAGAAAGGCTTTTTCAACACTCTCAGATTAAAAACCGTATTCATAATGGGGAAAAACCTCTTTACCGATATCCTCGATTATCTCTTGTTCGTTATAGTTTGAATAGATAATCTCCAGGTGGGGGCAGTAATTAAGCATTTCCAGCTTAGTTTTTTTCTTAAAGTCATCAGGAGCTGTTAAAAGCTCAATCCTTAATTTTAACCATTCTATTTCAGCCGCTCCGACCCGTATCGTTTTATTTTTTTTATCAATCACTCTTTTTATTACGACCATCGTCCAAAATAAAACAACCAAAAACCAGAATATATACAAGTAAGTTTCCCGCATTTTTACTCCAGCTTTAGTATCTACAATAAAAAAGGCAATCCTATTTAATAAGATTACCTTAGCCTTATCTGATTTTAAACCTCATCCATCATCCCTCGGGATAGGTTTCATCAAAAGGTTTCTAATCCCGTCACCAGAGTGGGTGAATGACGGATCGGGACGTCGCCCCAAGATGGGCGCGGTAAGTTTAGGTCCCACGGGTTTCACACGCGGGGCTCCAGCCACTCTTTTTGCGGCCTTCGGGAATTATATGCTATAATATATCATAGTTATAAAAAATTTAACAATAAAATTTTTAACCCCGCCTTTGGCGGGACGCAGCTTGCTGCGAGGTAGTTCATTGAATATGCGCGCAGGTAAACCGAGATTGGTCATACTCTGGTTGTTTTTATACATTCGCGGCCAGCAAAGTCCCGAGTCCGCTAAAAGCGGACGAGGGGCAAAGTCCCGAGCTAAACGAGGGGAAAACCGCACCCATGCCCCCTGCGGTGACTAGGGTGAGGATGAATAATGGTCGGTTCCTTCGCAAAAGCTCAGGATGAGCCATACGGAAACCTCGGGCTTTGGTTCGACTTCGCTCACCAGGAGTTATGGAAGGCTTTATTAGCCCCTTCCTTGTAGGAGCTGAAAGCAGGCGAGAAAAATCCGGGATGACCTTGTAAAGCCCCCCTTCGGGGTCCCCTGCAATCCGAAGGATTGCAGGGATTTTATCCCGTGGAATCCCATGGATTCCCGGGATAAATTTTGTATGCGCTTTGCACTGGCAAAAATTTGGGTTTATGTTATAATTCTACTCTTTAACCTTGGTTTGGCCTGGGATGATGAATCTTTATAAAAATATACCTAAAACCTTCTCTTCGTTAAGGCACAGGAATTTCAGATTATTCTGGATGGCCCAGCTGGTATCTTTAACTGGGACATGGATACAGAGCGTGGCCCAGAGCTGGCTTGTTTTAGAGATAACCAACTCGGCATTTCTCCTGGGCATGATAAATGCCATATCGGCGCTGCCTATTTTGCTTTTTTCCTTGCCTGGCGGGTTAGTAGCCGACCTTGTAAATAAACGTAATCTTTTACTACTTACGCAGGCGCTATCTATGATCCTTGCCTTCATCTTAGGGATTATGGTAAGCCTTAACATAGCGGTTTTCTGGAATATCGCGCTGATAGTGCTTATTCTAGGAATAGTTAATGCATTTGATATGCCGTGCAGACAATCATTTGTGGTGGAGATGGTAGGTAAGCAGGAGCTCGATAACGCAATAGCCCTGAATTCCCTGATATTCAACGTTGCAAGGATAATCGGGCCGGTTATCGCGGGGTTTCTGGTTGGAAGCCTTGGGGTTGGCAGTTGTTTTTATATAAATGGGATAACATTCGCTGGGGTTTTAATAGGCCTGTTTCTAATGAAAGGAGATTTCTCAGCAAAGCAGGATTTAAGTAAAAACTCCTACCTTAAGAAACTCTTTGATGGGGTGGGCTACGCGTGGGCTAACAAGGAGATACGTTCATTAATTATGCTTGTTGCAATGGTGAGCATATTCGGCATGTCTAATATAATTTTAATGCCTATATTCGCAAGGGATATTCTAAAAGCGGGTGCAGCGGGATTGGGAGTGCTTATGGCGGGTATCGGAGGGGGCGCTTTATCAGCAGGGTTGACTCTAGCATTTTTTGGCAAAAGCGAAAGGAGGAGCCTGTTTGTAAGAGTTGGAGGTTTTGTGCTGGGGGTGAGCCTTTTGTTGTTCTCATTTTCTAAGGTATTTATTATTTCGTTTGTAGCGCTTTTTGGGGTCGGGTGGGGGCTGATAATGCAGACAGCCTCTATAAACACGATTTTACAGCATATATCACCCGATAATCTGCGCGGCAGGATTATGAGTTTTTTTGTTCTCATGTTTCTTGGTATGACACCGATAGGAAGCTTTCAGGCGGGCTTAGTTGCACATTGGTTTGGCGCCCCCGCTTCAGTAGCTTTAGGCGGTATAGTCTGCCTTATTATGAGCCTTATTTTTAGTGTACGGCATTTTTTAACCCCGCATCCAGTCCGCACCTGAGGCGGACGGGCGGGATTCCGCCCCGAGAGCGGAAGACCGAAAATAAAGGTGCCACGCCTGCGTGCCGTAATGCACTTCGGCGTGCAGGCACGGGTGTCCTTCGACATGATCACCTCAGTACCGAGCACTTCGGTGCGAGGCAGGATGGTGAGCGAAGTCGAACCATAAACCCGTGGAGCTCAACCAGTACAAAATAGATGATAAAAAAGATCTTAGTGGTAATTTTAGCAGCATGCCTGATCCTGGATTGCAGTTTAACCTATGCCGCCAAAAGCTCTAAGAAAGGCCGAAAGAAAAATAATGCCATAACGGCCAAGGCGATTTTTGCTTTAGATTTAAGCAGGGATAAAGCTATGATTAACAAAAACCCTCATTTAAAACTTGCGCCCGCTTCTACGGCTAAGATTATGACAGCGCTTCTGGTTATGGAAAATTCAAATCTGTCAAAGCCCGTAGTAATAAGCAAGAACGCGGCTAATGCCTCACCCAGCAAGGTGGACCTTGGCGAAGGCGAGAGCTATTTAACAAAAGACCTGTTAGAGGCGGCGCTTATCTCTTCCTCGAACGATGCTTCAATTGCCCTCGCCGAAGATATTGCGGGCTCGGAAGAAGCCTTTAGCAGGATGATGAATAATAGAGCAAGACAGCTGGGGGCTCTTAATACAAAGTTTGTAAACTCTACAGGACTGTCCGTTAAAGGGATAGCGCAGTACTCAACTACATATGATTTGGTAATTATTATGAAGAGGGTTTTAATGTACTCCCAGTTAATAGATATCATGAACAAAAAAGAATCCGTAATTAAGAGTACCGCGGGTAAAGTTATAAAGCTGAAAAACCACAATAAGCTTTTATGGGAGCTTAATAGCGCCGTTATAGGTAAAACAGGCTATACCCTACAGGCAAGGCATTGTTTCGCAGGATATATGGTAATAGGAAAAAGAAAGTTTGCGTTCGCGATCTTAAAAAGCAAAGACCCCAGGCCTGATATTAAAAATATATATGCTACTTTAGCGCGATTAATCCAGAAAGGATAGACCATCCTGGTACCTTTAAGGATGGGTCTAATCCAAAATAGGTAGCTTAGGGTGTTTAAGCCCCTTTCGCACCTGGCTGCTGTGTAGGCACCTCCTTTTTGTTTCAAGAAATTTCTTGAAAAGAAACCGGATTCTTGGTATAAGTATAAAATATCTTAAAATTGCTGGGGTGGTGGAACTGGCATACACAATGGCCTAAGGAGCCATGCCCTTTGGGGCGTAGGGGTTCAAATCCCCTTCCCAGCACCAAATTGCTTAATATAAAGGATTTGAAGAGAGCAAGCGCCGACCCATAGGGAGGAAAAGCAAGCTCTACGATAGTGGTGCGAAGCGGAAGTCCTTCGACTTCGCTCAGGATGGTGAGCGAGATCGAACCACGAGCGAGTGGCCGACCTGAGACAATCGCTGCGCGACGAATAAGGAGCGCATGTCTTGCGATGGGTGCGAGAAGTGAGCACCCTATAAGTCGGATGAAGGCGCCAAATCCCCTTCCCAGCACTAAATAAAGTTATGAGTGATAAGGTATAAGTGATGAGTTAAAAAAACTTATAACCCATAACTAATAACTTATAACTATTCAAAACTATGTTCAAAATCGCCTGCCACTCTTTAACATGGGGAAATTATTATAAGGATGGGGACTATCCTATAGAGTTAGTTTTAAAAGAGGTTAGCGAGGCAGGTTTTGAGGGTATTGAGATATTTGAGCCCATAAGCAGATTAGGCAGCCCGCAGGGACTAAAAGAGCTCCTGGACAAATATAATCTCAAATTGGCGACGCTTTCCGGGAACTTGAACTTAAGCTCGCCTGATAATAAAGATATGGAAGAGGCGAAGGAAAAGGTCAGGTTTTTAAACAGCCTAAAGATAGGCACTTTTATGCTATGCGGTGGGTGGATAAAAAGTATTTCCGAAAAGACAGATGACAATTTCAGAAAATTTTCAGAGAGGCTTGAAGAGCTTGCCGGATTTGCGCAAGAGATGGGCGTGCAAATAGCGTTTCATCCTCACCTTGGCTGTATAGTTGAGACTAAGGAGGATATAGAAAGACTGTTTAAAGACGTTGAATTAACGGGATTATGCCTCGATACCGCTCATCTAACCGCCGCCGGCTCAAATCCCATGGATGTAATAAAAAGGTACTCAAAGGAGCTTAAACTGGTGCATCTGAAAGACTGGGATGCTCAGGAAAAAAGATTTGTTGAGCTCGGAAAAGGTATAATAGGGGATGCCTTATCGGGCATTATAAAAGAGATAGGAGGCGCAGGTTATAGCGGTTGGTTGGTCTGCGAACTCGATGAAACGCGCAGGACCCCAGAGGAATCCGCAAGAATAAACAGAAAATTTTTGAAAGACAGAGGAGTCTAAAATGACCATAAAGGTGGGCATTGTCGGAGCGGGCAGGATAGCGCAGGATTTTCACATACCTATCCTTCAGAAACTGGAGGAATTTGACCTTTGCTGCGTATACGACTCGATTCCTGCTAGGCGTAACATAGTAAAAGAACAGTATGGTTTAAAGGTTTTTTCGGACTACAAGGAATTCCTTAATGCCGATATAGGGTTAGTGGTGATTTCGTCCCCCTCCAACACCCACAAGGAGCTGGCTATTAAGGCGATAAATGCAAGAAAGAACGTTGTGGTTGAAAAACCTTTGGCTTTAAATTTGCAAGATACAGATGAGATTATAGAACTGGCAAATAAGAAAAAGGTTATGCTAAGCGTTTCCCATACCAGGAGATGGGATGCCGATTTTTTAACTATAAAAAAGTTATTACGGCAAAAAGCAATAGGTAAATTAGTTTCGATAGAATCAAGGGTTTTAGGGTATGGTTCTCTGGTAGGTTATGCGGTAGCCGAGTTTGATACATCCTGGCGTTACAAAAGTTTTTACGGGGGGGGTGTTCTTTATGATATGGGTTCTCACCTTATAGACCAGATATTGTGCCTTATAGACAAAAGCGTGGTTGGAGTCTGGTGCAATGCCAGGAATGTGTTATGGTCGAGCGAGGTGGATGATTATTTTAAATGCCTGATGAGATTTGAGGATGGGCTTGTGGTCCAGATAGAGACAAGCCAGATTTCTAGGTATATGCTCCCCAGATGGTATATAATAGGCTCAAAGGGCGCTATCCTGTGCGATAACTGGGATGGCCCCGTAAAGGTAAAGGCAGAGTCAACAGAAATTAGAGACAGGGAATTTATTCCTGAAATGGAAGAAGGCAACTGGAGCGAATTTTATAAGAACATATATAAGGTTTTAACTGAAAAAGCAGAGCTTATTGTAAAGCCACAGCAGGTTCGCCGCACAGTAGCAGTTATTGATGCTGCCAGGAAGTCGCACTTGACATCCAAGGAAGTAAAGGTATTAATATAGTTATAGAAATTTTAATGACAAATAACAAAGTACAAATCACAAAATAACCCAAAACAAATGGTTTTATAACAAAAATTCTGTTTTGATATTTGTTATTTGGATTTTGATATTTTTTAACGGCGCTATCGTCTAGCCCGGTCCAGGACATCACCCTCTCACGGTGGAGACACGGGTTCAAATCCCGTTAGCGCTACGTTAGGACGACTACTTTAGTAATGGGATTTGAAGGGAGCGAGCGCCGACCTATAGGGAGGAAAAGCAAGCGCCACGATAG
>JAGVOB010000037.1 GCA_020052955.1 Candidatus Omnitrophota bacterium
AAGGGTTTAATGCAAAAATCAAAGTGCCCCTAGAAATTGCTCGCCCTATGGGCAGGCAATTTCAGGGACTTAAGTCCTGGAAATTCTACGAATTTCTCAAGGCAAAAATCAAAATCACAAATCAAAATGCAAAAATTTTAAGTTGCTTTTGAATACGACGATGCCTTAAAGAAATTGAATTTTGCATTGTCATTTTGATATTTTATTTTTGATATTTGAATTTCTAATAATAACGTTATTTAGTAGACAGAGTAATATATCTTATCCCTTTGACAAGCTAAGTTCTTTTTTCGGCTCTAATCTTATGTCTAAAGCTAAACTCTGTAATTCCTTCACCAACACGTTAAAAGATTCCGGGGTACCGGGTATCAGCGAATGCTCACCCTTAACAATAGACTCATAAATCTTTGTCCTTCCGGATACATCATCGCTTTTAACAGTCAATAGCTCCTGCAACGTATAAGCTGCGCCATATGCCTCAAGCGCCCAAACTTCCATCTCGCCAAATCGTTGCCCCCCAAACTGCGCCTTGCCCCCTAGCGGCTGCTGGGTAACTAGCGAATAGGGACCTATTGACCGGGCATGTATCTTATCGTCAACTAAATGTGCCAATTTCATCATATAAATATAGCCAACACAAACCTTTTGCTCAAAAGACTTACCAGTAAAACCGTCACGCAAAATAATTTTCCCCTCTTCGGGCAAACCGGCCTTCTTCATCGCTTCTTTTATTTCTGTTTCAGTTGCGCCGTTAAAAACCGGTGAGGAAATCTTATATCCTAAAACCTTGGCTGCCCAGCCTAAATGCGTTTCAAGAATCTGGCCAACATTCATTCTTGATGGCACTCCAAGCGGGTTTAAAACAATTTCTATGGGTGTGCCATCTAGCATAAAAGGCATATCCTCTTCAGGCAATATCTTTGCTATAACACCTTTATTTCCATGCCTGCCGGCAACCTTATCCCCAACAGAAAGCCTTCTTTTGCTTGCTATGTGGACAACAACTTTCTTCAGTACGCCGGCTGGAAGCTCATCGCCCTTTCTACTCTTTTCTATCTCCCTCTCCATCTCATAAGAAAGCTCATCAACCTGGATGTTTAGTATCGTTATCAGTTTTTTAATCTCCTCCTCAAGCTCTATATTATCTTCTATCTTTATATGCTCAAAGTTGCATCTTTCTAATTTTTTTATATCCTCTTTTCGAATAGTTTTATTTGCACCTAATAATACCTTTTCAGTGTCAATATCATGTAGTGCAATAGACAATTTCTTCCCTAGAAGCAGCTTTGATAATTTACGCAGCAGTTCTTTTTTAAGTTCTTGGATTTGCTCCGTGTAATACTTTTTAATTTTTGAGGTTTCGCTTTGTTCTTTTTGCATCCCCTCTTTGTTTTTTGAGCGCGGAGCCTTTCTTGAAAACACTCGCACCCCAATTACTATACCTTCTACTCCGGGCGGCACTGTCAAAGAGGCATCCCTTACGTCACCAGCCTTTTCGCCAAATATGGCCCGAAGGAGCCTCTCTTCCGGAGAAAGTTCAGTTTCGCTTTTTGGCGATACCTTGCCCACTAAAACATCGCCGGGAACAACCTCAGCCCCTATCCTTACCATTCCGCTCTCATCAAGGTTTTTGAGGGCTTCCTCGCTCACATTAGGTATATCTCTCGTTATTTCTTCATTTCCAAGCCTGGTATCCCTTGCCTCTATCTTAAACTCCTCTATGTGTAGTGATGTATAATAATCTTCTCTTATAAGCTTTTCGCTAATTAGAATAGCATCTTCAAAATTATAACCGCGCCAAGGCATAAAACAAACTAAGACATTTCTCCCAAGCGCCAGTTCGCCGTCTTTTGTTGACGGGCCGTCTGCAACTACTTCTCCCTTTTTGACTCTCTGGTTAATAGCTACTATCGGTCTTTGGTTTACGCATGTGGAAGCGTTACTCCTGGAAAACTTCCTTAATTTATATACATCTTTATCAATTATAACTTCATTGCCTTCTACGTGCGTCACAACTCCGCTATTATTAGCTTTAACCATGCTTCCCGAATCTATTGCGGTCCTGAGCTCCATCCCTGTCCCTACAAGCGGTGCTTCCGTGTTTAAAAGGGGTACCGCCTGCCTCTGCATGTTAGAACCCATTAGCGCTCTGTTTGCATCGTCATGCTCCAAGAAGGGAATAAGGCCTGCCGCTATGCTGACAAGTTGATTTGGAGAAACATCCATATAATGTACATTCTCCTTTGACGCCTTTGGAAAATCACCCTTATGCCTGCAGGAAATAAATTCGTTTATGAAATACCCTTTTTTATCTATAGGCTCATTTGCCTGAGCTATAATATATTGGTCCTCAATATCGGCGGATAAATATTCTATTTTATCGGTTACCCTGCCTTTCTCAACCCTTCTATATGGTGTCTCTATAAATCCGAATTCATTAACCCTAGCGTATGAGCTCAATGATGCAATTAAACCTATATTAGGACCCTCCGGAGTCTCAATGGGGCATATCCTTCCATAATGCGAATGATGGACATCTCTTACCTCAAATCCTGCCCTTTCTCTGCTTAAACCTCCGGGTCCAAGCGCACTAAGCCTCCGCTTATGCGTAAGCTCGGCAAGAGGATTAGTCTGGTCCATAAACTGAGAGAGCTGGCTTCTGCCAAAAAAATCCTTAACAACGCTTGAAATAAGCTTCGAATTTATCAAGCTGTGAGGCATAATGTTCTCTATCTCATAAAAACCCATTCTTTCTTTTGATGTGCGTTCAAGCCTGGAAAGTGCAATTCTAAACTGGTTTTGCAATAGCTCACCTACGGTACGAACCCTTCTGTTGCCTAAATGATCTATATCATCTATCTGGCCTATGCCTTTTTTTAAGTTAAATAGATATTTTATAACCTTTACAATAGTCTCTTTATTAATAACCCTGTCTTCAAGGCTTACATCCATCCCCAGTTTTCGGTTTAAAATAAACCTGCCCACCCTGCCCAAGTCGTATCTTCTACTATCAAAGAATAATCTATGTATGAGAACCTCAGCATTTTCTGCGGTAACCGGATCGCCGGGGCGTATTCGTTTAAATAAATCGATTACTGCATCTTCTTTTGATTTCGTACGATCCTTAGAAAGTGTATTTATAATCTCATATGAATCAACTTCAAATACCTCAACACTTTTAAAACCCATATCAAAAAGCCTATCAAAAATTTCCTTATCTATTTTTTGAGACCCTTGCACAATTACTTCCTTTGTATCCTTGTCAACAATATCCGATGCCAATACCTTACCAATCAAATCCTTTAAACTTGAGCGATCAATAATCTTGATTGTGCTTATAGGATAAAACTGCTGCAATATCTCCTTATCGGAGGAATACCCTAAAACCCTAAGCAGGGTTGTTACCAATAATCTCCTGTGGCGATCAACAAACGCATATATAACATCGGAAACATCCATTTCAAATTCGATCCAAGCGCCCCTGTAAGGAATAACCCTTGCCGAGAAAAGCTTCTTACCTGTCGGATGTGCTTCTTCTTCGAATGAAACGCCGGGTGAACGATGAAGCTGACTAACTACCACCCTTTCATCTCCATTTATGACAAATGTACCTGTATCTGTCATAAGCGGCAGTTCACATAGATAAACATCCTGCTCTTTTGTATCCTTCTGAGTAACCAATCTCAGCCTTACTTTAAGAGAGGCCGAGTAAGTTGTTCCTTTCTCCTGACATTCTAAGATGTCATATTTTGGCTTGCCAAGCGAGTAACCAATAAATTCAAGTTTTGTATTTTTATCAAAACTCTCTATAGGAAAAACTTCATTGAAAACGGCCTGTAAGCCTTGGCCCTTTCTCTTGTTAGATTTGATATCATATTGCAAGAATAGATCATAAGAATCCCTTTGGATCTCAATGAGATATGGTAATTCCAAGACTTCCTTTATTTTCCCGTATTGTTCTCTTTCTATTAACATATCTTTTCTCTCTATGTTAAATCAAAATCTCTAAAAACCAATCTCTCTTTTGCAAACAAGCTCTAGCGTTTCTACTGTATATCAACAAAATTCAGAATCGCAAGAGCTCGCCTTCACTCACAATGCCCTTTACTTAAGCTCAATCTTTGCTCCCACAGCCTCCACCTTTGCTTTTATGCTGTCTGCCTCCTCTTTAGTAACGTTTTCTTTAATAGGCTTTGGCGCAGCTTCTACAAGGTCTTTGGCCTCTTTAAGTCCAAGGTTGGTAATTGCCCTTATCTCCTTTATAACCTGAATTTTTTGAGGACCTACTTCGGCCAGAATTACTGTAAAAGCAGTTTTCTCCTCGGCTTGGGCCTGTGCAGCACTAGCTACACCAGCGGGAGCTGCTATGCCCGCAAAAGGAATCTGAGCAGACACTCCAAATTTTTCCTCAAGAGCCTTCACCAAATTTGAAAGTTCTATCACAGTCATATCCCCTATGGACTCTATCAACTCGTCTACTTTCTTTGATGTTTTTGGCTTCTCTTTAACTTCTTTGGCGGTCTTTTCTTCTGACATAATACTTTCCCTCCTGTTTAATTAATTTTCCTTTGATTTTTGTTCTTCAATTTTTGATAAAACAATAAGCAGACCTCTTAAGACATTATTTAACAGACCGTATAATCTGTATACAGGGCCATTTAGCGTACCTATAAGCTTGCCTATTAAAACTTCTTTTGAAGGTAAGTTTGCCAGTTCTCTTATGCGTTCGAAATTCAGCAATTCTCCTTCAATATTTCCGCCTAGTATTCTAAAGGTTTCGTTTACCTTTGAAAAATTTACTACAACCTTTGAAACGCCAATCGGGTCATTCGAGTTTGTAACTATACCAACGGTTCCCGATATCAAACTGCAAAGTTCATCCAAACTAATCGTCTTAAAGGCGCGTACGGCTACAGAGTTCTTGACCACGACATACTCGGCCGAATGACCCCTCAATGTTCTCCTTAACTCTTGCAATTTCTGCATGCCAACTTTATTGAAGTTCGTTACGACAATATTCTTACTCGTTTTAAGTTTCTGGACGAGTTCATTTACCATTAGTTCTTTTTCAAATCTAGGCATTGACCTTTCCCTACTCTATTTTTAACTGGGCCAAGTCTAGTTTTATTCCTGGGCCCATTGTACTTGAAAAATACATGCTTTTGATGAACTTAGTCTTAAGGGATGCAGGCTTTAAATGTGCAATAGCCTCAATAACGGCTTTTATGTTATCAATTAATTTTTGCTCATCGAAGGATAGCTTTCCTACGCCTACATGAACATTTGCCTGTTTATCCATCTTAAACTCAACCTTGCCTCCCTTTACATCATTTATAGCTTTTTTTATATCCTCTGTTACCGTCTGTGTTTTTGGATTGGGCATCAGCCCTCTGGGGCCCAATATCTTACCAAGCTTACCTACCTCTCTCATCATCTCCGGCGTACTTATAGCAACATCAAAATCAAGCCAACCCGAACTAATTTTTTCAATAAGGTCTAAATCGCCTATATAGTCAGCGCCTGCCTCTCTGGCAAATTTAACTGATTCGCCCTTACAAAATACCAAAATTATTTTTTTCTTACCTGTCCCATGAGGAAGCATAACCGTTCCTCTAACCATTTGATCGGACTGCTTAGGATCAACACCAAGCTTAATATTAATATCAATTGTTTGATCAAACTTGGTAACCGGAACCTTTTTAATAATCGAAACTGCCTCCTCTACGCTGTATGACTTGGTTCCATCAAAAATCTTTTCAATCTCTTTAAAGCGTTTGGTTAGATGAGTCATATAGTGCTCTGTCTATTAAATAACATTATTATTAGAAATTCAAATATCAAAAATAAAATATCAAAATGACAATACAAAATTCAAAATTTCTTTAAGACATCGTCGTATTCAAAAGCAACTTAAAATTTTTGCATTTTAATTTGTGATTTTGATTTTTGCACTTTGATTTTTGCATTAAACCCTTATTTACTTTACATTACAATATAATTAGTCCACTATCTCTATGCCCATACTTCTTGCTGTTCCCTCAACAATTTTCATCGCCCGTTCAATATCCTGAGTATTCAAATCTTTTAGTTTTGTCTGGGCAATCTCTTTTGCCTGTGCCTTCGTTATTTTCCCAACCTTTTCTTTGTTCGGGGTTCCCGATGCCTTTGCTATTCCGGAGGCACGCTTAAGCAGAATAGAGCAGGGCGGGCTTTTGGTAATAAACGTAAACTTTTTATCCTCATAAACACTTATAACAACGGGTAATATTAACCCTGTTCTATCTTTAGTAAGTTCATTGAAACTTTTGCAAAATTCCATAATATTAAGTCCGTGCTGTCCAAGCGCGGGGCCGACAGGAGGCGCAGGGTTTGCCTGACCTGCAGGAACATGCAATTTTATCTGTGCAACTATTTTCTTAGCCATATTAGTAAATCCAAATATCAAAATGCAAAATGCCCGCCTGCCAAAGCAAAGCGGCGGGCAGGCAAAATGACAATCCACAATTCAAAAAATTAAAGAAGTTTTTGCAATTTGATTTGTAATTTTGATTTTTGATTTTTGATTTTTGCATTAAATTTTCTCTACCTGCCAGTACTCTAATTCTACTGGCGTTGTCCTGCCGAATATGGCAACGGACACCTTAAGCTTTCCCTTATTAGGATTTATTTCTTCTACTGTGCCGTTGAAATTGGTAAATGGCCCCTCTATAACCTTGACAGCCTCTCCCTGTTCAAAAATAACCTTGGGCGTTGGTTTTTCCTTCTTCTCCTCGGTCTGTTTTAAGATATTTGCTATTTCTTCATCGTGAAGAGGAACTGGTTTCGAACCGGAAGAAATAAAACCGGTTACCCCGGGCATGTTCCTGATAAGATACCAATTATTTTCATTTAACTCCATCTCTACTAAGACATAACCTGGAAAGAATTTTCTTTGAGAAATCTTCTTTTTCCCGGCCTTGACCTCTGAAACCTTTTCTGTTGGAACTAGCACCTGGCTTATCAAATCCTTCAGTTCACCCTGAGCTATCTTCTTCTCTATACTGCCCTTCACTTTGTCTTCCTGTCCCGTTAGAGTATGGACTACATACCACCTTTTAGCCATAACTAAAATATCCTGAATACTACCGTGATAGCGGCTGATAGTAAAGCATCTACTATACCTACAAATAATGCGAGCAACAAAATAGTAACTATCACCACCGCGGTTGATCCTATGAGTTCTTCTCTTGTTGACCAGGTCACTTTTTTAAATTCAACCCTTACTTCATTTAGAAATTTTGTAATTTTTCCTATCATATTACTTTGATTTTATATCAATACAAACGCGACGAGTCGGAGCTATTATAACTTCCCCGTCCCATCGCGCCTGTGTTACTGACTACTCTATATTTTTGGCAGGCCTGGAGGGACTTGAACCCTCAACACACGGATTTGGAGTCCGTCGCTCTATCCGTTAGAGCTACAGGCCTTTTAAACCGCCTCCTTCTTGGGTCCTATTTATTTATAATGTACTAGGCCCTTAAAAAAATTGGTTCTAATACAGACGCTTATTTAACTTCTTTATGGATTGTATGTTTTTTACAAAACCTACAATATTTTTTTAATTCTAATTTGTCAGTCTGTGTCTTCTTATTTCTAGTAGACGTATAGCTTCTTTGTTTACATACGCTGCAAGCAAGAGTAATGAGTTCACGCATTTCTACAAGTTACGCAATTATTTCGCTTATTACGCCAGCGCCTACAGTCTTTCCGCCTTCCCTTATGGCGAATCTGAGCTCTTTCTCCATGGCGATAGGTGTGATGAGTTCTACCTCTAAACTTACATTATCCCCCGGCATTACCATCTCGATGCCCTTG
>JAGVOB010000079.1 GCA_020052955.1 Candidatus Omnitrophota bacterium
AGACCTAACCGAATGACGATACGGGCTTCTTAACCGTAACCCATAGACGTTAGCCTAAAACTTTACTATAAACTGTAAACATGACTTAACGACAGTACAAATTACTAATTACTGATTACTGGGTACCAATTACTCAATTTACTTAATAATCGCCAGAATGTCCGATTCGCTTATTATCAGATATTCTTCTGCACCTACCTTTATCTCTGTGCCTGAATATTTTCCAAATAAGACTTTGTCCCCGGCCTTTACATCCATTGGGGCTATCTTACCGTTATCAAGGGTCTTTCCGGGCCCGACAGCAACAACCTCAGCCTCCTGGGGCTTTTCCTTTGCTGTGTCCGGCACCACGATTCCGCCCTTGGTTTTTCCTGCTTCTTCAAGCACTTTTAATATTACCTTATCACCTAATGGCTTTAAATTCATATTAACTTACCTCCCAATTCCTGCTTTCAATTTTTAAAAGACTAAAGCTAAGAAATACTTCTCAGCCTCAACCTCGTTTATCTTTTAATACATATCTCCGCCGCCGTATCCGCCGCCGTGTGGTGGCATGGGTGGCATTGATTTTTCTTTTTCGGGTATATCAGTGACGAGTGCTTCAGTCGTAATCATAAGGGCTGCTATACTGGCTGCGTTCTGAAGCGCGGTCCTGGTTACCTTGGTCGGGTCAACAATGCCGGCCTCGATCATATCCACATATTCGGCCTGGACTACGTCATAACCGATATTTCCTTTTTCGCCCTTTACTCTTTGGACAACAACTGAACCCTCTAACCCTGCATTTTGAGCAATCTGCCTCACGGGCTCTTCAAGGGCTCTTCTGATTATATCCACACCTGTTGCCTCATCGCCTTCAAGCTTCAACTTATCAAGTGAGCTAAGGCATCTTATCAGAGCAATTCCGCCGCCCGGAACAATACCTTCTTCGACAGCCGCTCTCGTCGCATGAAGCGCGTCCTCAACCCTGGCCTTTTTTTCCTTCATCTCTGTCTCGGTTGCCGCGCCTACGTTTATTATGGCTACGCCGCCTGCTAATTTAGCAAGCCTTTCCTGGAGTTTCTCCTTGTCATAATCCGAGTCCGATATCTCTATCTGTTTCTTGATCTGTGAGATGCGTCCGTTTATGTCCGCAGTCTTTCCTGCGCCCTCAATTATTGTAGTATCGTCCTTATCAATTGTTACGCGCTTTGCCCTTCCTAGGTCTTCAAGCGATATGGTCTCAAGCTTTAAACCTAAATCCTCGGTGATGGCCTTTCCTCTTGTCAGGATTGCTATATCCTCAAGCATGGCCTTCCTTCTGTCGCCGTAACCGGGTGCTTTTACCGCACAGCATGCCAGGGTGCCTCTTATTTTATTGACTACCAATGTTGCCAAAGCTTCGCCCTCAACCTCTTCCGCTAAAATAAGAAGGGGCTTACCGGTTCTTGCTATCTTTTCAAGAAGCGGAAGCATATCCTTCATAACGGAGATTTTCTTCTCGTGTATCAGGATATACGGGTCCTCAAGCACACATTCCATCCTGTCGGCATCTGTTACAAAATAGGGTGAAAGATACCCTTGGTCAAACTGCATACCCTCAACTACCTCAAGGGTTGTTGCCATTGACTTTGCCTCTTCAACCGTTATAACGCCGTCCTTGCCTACTTTTTCCATAGCGTCGGCAATCAGGTTACCGATGGTTGAATCATAGTTGGCTGCGATTGCGGCTACCTGCGAAATCTCCTTTTTATCCTTTACGGGCTTGGACAGTTTTTTAAGCTGCTCTGTTATTGCCTCTACCGCTTTCTCAATTCCCCTTTTAAGCTCCATGGGGTTTGCACCTGCGGTTACGTTCTTAAGGCCTTCCTTATAAATCGCCTGCGCAAGGACGGTTGCTGTGGTCGTACCGTCACCGGCTGCATCCGATGTCTTTGAAGCAACCTCTTTTACCATCTCAGCACCCATATTCTCATAGGGGTCCTGCAGTTCTATTTCCTTTGCTACCGTTACACCATCCTTTGTAATGGTCGGTGAACCGAACTTTTTGTCAAGGATTACATTTCTGCCTTTCGGTCCCAGGGTAACCTTGACTGCCTGGGTTAACTGGTCGACGCCTCTTAGAATAGCGCGCCTTGCCTCTTCGCTGAACAATAATTGTTTTGCCATTAAACTTCTCCTCCTTTTAAAAAATCAAAATGCAAATATCAAAGTGCAAAATGACATACTAAAATCCAAAATGATTTGAGCCTTTTCTGCTTTTGGTTGAAATTTTGATTTTTGGATTGTCATTTTGATATTTGATTTTTGATATTTAAATTAAACAACTGTTTACTTAACTATCGCCAAAATATCCTCTTCGCGGATCAGAAGATAATCCTCGCCTTTATGATTTACTTCGTTGCCTGAATACTTTCCAAAAAGAACCTTATCTCCCTCTTTCACAGCCATGGGAGCAACTGTCCCGTCATCCATAATCTTACCCTTGCCGACTGCTATAATTTTTCCCTGTTGCGGTTTTTCCTTAGCAGTATCTGGAAGAATAATTCCGCCCTTGGTCTTGCTTTCCGATTCCTCTATCTTTAGTAGTACCCTGTCTGCTAACGGTTTTAAAGCCATCCCACTTCACCTCCTTAATGAGTCCGCCCGAGGCGGACGAATTAATCCCGAAACTTATACTGAAAATATCATAGAGATTTTCAGTATGACTAAGCGAGGGATACTAATTTTTAGCACTCTATAATGAAGAGTGCTAATTATAGGGGTAGCATCAAAATAAATCAAGCCCTGAATTTAGGCTAATTGGGGGGTCTAGACCTATTTTTTGCTTGTTTTCTCTTATTTATACGCTTTTTTTAACTGTTTTGCTATTTAGAAAACGATAGGCTGGCTATCAGTTGCAGGCCCTTGAGGGTAAGATTCCTGTCAACCTTATTAATTGATTTACAAAATCTTGCAATAAAGGCAGAATTACCTCCGGTAACTACAACAACGACCCTTTTGCCAATTTCTTCCTTAAGTTTTTTTATCAGTCCATCCGTAAGAGCGCTAACCCCGTATACAATGCCGCTACGCATACTGCCGACAGTATCCCTCCCTATCAGTGATTCGGGCTCCTTCAGCGTAATCTTTGGAAGAAGCGCGGCCCTTTTGGAAAGAGTCTCAAGTGAAAGCTCCAAACCCGGCACAATAACTCCGCCGAGATATTCTGCCTTTTTAGAAATTACATCAAAGGTGATCGCCGTCCCGAAATCAACGCATATTGCGGGATAGCCATAAAGCTTGACACACCCATAAGCATTAACCAGCCTGTCGGCTCCAACCTCTTTAGGCTTATGGTAAAGGTTCTCTATAGGCACCTTAAGGTTCTTTCCTATAACATACGGCTGTTTCTTTAGCAGGCCTCTTAAATCCTTTTCAAGAATCCCTGTCATAATCGGCACAACAGAGCACATGACGGCATTGTCAATAATCAAACGAGAGAGACCCTTGCGTAACTTTTTTAGGCTGTATGCGCATGTGGAGATGTTAAACCTCTTTATGAGCCTATCCCCGACAAATATGCCGAATGTTATGCTGGTGTTACCGATGTCAATAGCTAAGAGCATTATATTTTTTTATTTTAAGTTAGGGGACGATTTCATCTCCCCACGCCCCCTGTAGGGGGCAGCCCCTATGAGTAACTTCTTTTTGCTTGTCCAAAAATAAGTTACCAAGAAAAAGACACCCCGAAAACTTTTCCCCTCGCTACTCTCGGGTCGGTCTTTTGCTCGGTAAAATCGGGGTCTGCGCAACTTGCCCTTCGGGCTTCGTCCCTCGCTATGCTCAGGATCGCTATCGTGAACAGTGCTCGACCTTTTAACCGATTTTCCCTCTCAAAAAACCTAAAATTTTTAAGGAGAATATTAAGGGACACTTCCTATATTTCATAAAAAGGAACCGGAGTGATTTTTTGCCCTCTTAATTATTTCTCCAAAGCGCCCTTTAATCTCTTACTAAAATTCATATAGAAGAATACTACTTCAGATAAGTAATATCAAGTTTTTAAAACGTTTGACCAAGGAATAGATAGATTTCTCCTTCTTCGCCTCCTTCGGTCGCACCATACCCTAAGTATAGAGGCCCAAAAATAGTATCTGCTCCGACAAAAATAGTCCCACCATATAGCAAATCATCAAGTTTAACATACTTGCTCTTATCCCAGACATTCCCGGATTCAAGGGAGCCTCCAATATATAAACCATCTATCCATTTGGCAGGCAGCTCTGTAACCTTATAGTAATACATAACTCTTCCTAATCCTGAATACTGGCCTCTTAACTGGCCTTTTCTATAACCTGACAAGGATAGAAACCCGCCCAAAGTCAATTCATCATAAAAAGGCAGCTCTTTTCCCAAACGCATTCCGCTATCTAAACTCATAAGAAAAGTATGCTTATTAAATGTAGTGGCTTTAATCAGGCCAAATTCCAATTTTTCATAGGACTCATCAGCACCTAAACCTTTCTCTGCCTTAAAAAGGCGGATATCGGAGGCTATTCCATATTTTGGAAAGTTTGAATCATCAATCTGGTCATAGGTGAAACTGCTTGTCAGCGCGCCTTGATTTATATCAAACTCCGGTAAATCTTCTCCTACAAGAGTTTTTGCGTCTATAGTGCTTCTTACAATTCCAAATTTTGTCTGTGCATGTGTCCCTAAATTAACGCCCATATCAAAACCACCCTCAAGAGTATTTACGCTATACTCAGCAATCCGTGAATTACCCGAAAATACGTCCGAGACACTTCTTTCATATTTAAACTTAGGGATAATAAAGAATAAGTCCGAATAATCAAGGGGCTGATAAAACTCTGATAAAAACCTGCGGGTCCTTCCTAATTGTAATTCATTCTTCCATTCAGCTCCAAGAGTGTTGACCTCGGTCATGGTGTACTCTGTAAGAAAATTATAATACGCATCTCCTCTAAAATCATCACTTATGTTTAAACCAAAACGCACATAATTCGGCCCCCAGGATTTTTCCTTTGTATCAATTGAAAGACTCTGTTTTTCCTCTTCTTTACCCAGCTTAAAATCAACCTTCTCAAAATCGCCAATTTCATAAACCCGGCTTAAATCTCCTTTAAGGGTTTCAAGATTAAGCGCTGCGGAGGGTTTAGTTCTAACTCTCTTTTCTATTCTTCGCGAGTCTACCCTTTTTGGTTTTTCTATATTTACATAATCAACTTTTATTGGTTTTATCCCCTCTTTTCTTTGCTTGGCCAAAAAAACTCTATATTCCTCGTCTTTAACAGAATACCGCTTAAGATTATCAGCAAATTTCCTTCCCTCATCTTCGCCAAGTTTAATAATCTCAGGTGCTTTTATAAAATCCGAAGTAGTAAAATCTCCTAAATCAGGTGAAATAAGAAGGTCTTTTTCCTTAAGTTTTCCAAGCTCTTCTTTAACATTCTGTAAAGTCATAATACCTACAACCTGCATGGTAATATCGATAAGAGACTCAAGTTTTTCACGTTTGGCAAGCGGAACTCCAACGTCTACTGCAATAATGATATCGGCTCCCATCTGCCTTGCTATATCAATGGGCAGGTTCTTGACAATACCGCCGTCTACAAGCATTTTGCCATTTATCTCAACAGGAGAAAAAACTCCCGGAACAGACATGCTTGCCCTCATTGCCTCTGCAAGATTTCCCTTCTCAAGGGCAACCATTTCGCCTGTTTCAATATCTGTGGCTATTGCATGAAAAGGTATCGGCAGTTCATTGAAATCTTTTATATCAGAAACCTTAAGCGTTATTGTCTTTAAAAGAAACCCAAGTTTTTGTCCTGCAACAATTCCTTTTGGCAAAACAAACTTTCCTTTATTAAAACCCATCTCAAAGTCAATAAGTTGCTTCTTTGCCTGCTTATGCCTAAAAGATAAGTCTTTGCGGGACGGCCTGTCCGTAAAAAGGTCTTTCCAATCAATTGACTTAAATACATCTTCCAATTCAGAGACAGACATACCGGATGCATATAGGCCGCCAACAATAGCTCCCATACTTGTTCCCACGATATAATCAATAGGAATTCTATTTTCCTCAATAACCTTAAGAACTCCCACATGTGCCGCACCCCGCGCTCCACCCCCGCCCAAAACTAAACCAATTTTTAGCCGAGGCTGTTCATTCCCTTTAGCTGTATCTTCTGCAGATAAATCAGATTGGTGCGTAGCTCCGCTAATAAAAAATAAGAGGGTAAAAGCGTTAATTATCATTTTTCTTCTTAAAAATTTATTCAACGCGGCCAAGGTAAACCCCATTTTCTCCTTTTTTTCTCTTTTCCTTTTTTTTACCCGCCTTCGCAGAAAGCCACGCCTGCTCGTCTCGCTTACGCTGTGTCGAAGCGGGTTAAGCCATAGAGCTTCACCTTTTTTACAGATGTTTCTCTATGGCCTTAAGGATTTTGACCTCTGCCTCTTTGTCCGCGCTTACCGCGCCCACGCGCACCTCAACCTTTGAACTTGAATCCGTAACCCTGCGCACGTCAATCCATACCTTCTTCCCGTCCGTGTACCTGCTTATAATCTGGGCAACGTCCGGCTCAATGGTCTCTTTTTCAATCTTTAGCTTAAGCGACTTCAATGCGGATTTGGCCGCTTTCACAGTGCGCTCAAACGGCGCGTTTACCTCCTGCGTCAGCTTATTGGAGAGCCAGGCCGCAGTCCCCACCCCTCCCGCCGCGCCTATCAATATCGTCGCGCAACCGTAAATATTAACAGATAACACCGCGATAATCATAAAGGTTAAAAACTTTCCTGGCATAGAATACCTCCCTTTTTACTGTATAAACACCCTTTTCTAAATCTTTTTTTCGTCTCTTTTAATCCGGCGTGTCATTGTCCCGAAACTGCCCAGTATGGAATCTAATACCGCACTCCATACAATCTTATACCTTGCGTCATAATATGTTGAACCGGCAACCGATTTGTCATTTACCGAAATAAGTTTCACTCCTGTATAGAACATACCCCTGTGTTTAGCGCCCAGCGTAAGCTCTCTGGACCACCGGACTACTCCTTCCATCCGTACGGAAACTTTCGTATTGGGAATATTGACCTCAAGTAAGAGCGTATCCCCCTTTTTTAATTTTTTCTTTGAAAAAAAACACAATCCTTCTGCTCCGATATTTCTGCTGAGCCCCGAGTATCTTCTTGAGACATGCCTTCCTCCATCAGTATCTACAACCCGGAATTTAACCTTTGTCTTAATATCATAGGTAACCCTAAAATAAACCTTCGCCTCTGTATCATATCTCTGATATTTTCTTTTTTCTGTTTCAATCTTTCTCATGTATTTTTTCTTTCACTTAGAGACACTTATATTCTAACATAAAAGCTGACCGCTGTTACCTATTGTTGATCTTCTTTTTAAATAGCAGCTCTCTATCTTTTAGAAATTGAGATGGTATGTTAAAGTGTCAAGCTCACCCGAGTGGTATAATGGTGTAGAAGAACAAACACCAAACCAAGGAGGAGAGGATGACATACATAC
>JAGVOB010000016.1 GCA_020052955.1 Candidatus Omnitrophota bacterium
AAGACAAGATATAAAAACAAAGAGAAAACGCTCTTAACTGTAAATTACTGACATTTTTAATTTGCAAAAAACCTGACATTTTCTATTTGCGTTTACACGGTAGTATTAAATTAATTGCAATTAAGCTATAGGCATATTATAATATTTTCTGCCTTTAAACGGAAAGAGAGAGATGAGTCAAGAACAACAAAATCGTACCGTGTTAAAGCCGGTCCATATAGAAGCCTTTGACCTGGATGATGCGTGGTTTCGCTCACTGTCTGAGATTCTGGAGCATGGGCATGTTTATAAAATCGATCGCGGCAGCTATGCCGGACAGCGCCGTTTAGAGTTTGATTTCGTGTCGGTTCATGTAACAAACCCAGCCCACCAGATAATCCCTATTATGCCGGAGGGCTCAAGCATACCGGCGCCTACCAGCATGAGCTATATCCAGCAGTACTTAAGCTATCTCCTGACCAGCTGTAAGACCAAGACCGAGGATTACACGTACGGAGAACGGCTTGTAGATCCGAAGGTAAATGTTGAAACAGAATCCGGCGGCCAGAAGATGATCAAAGAAATACCCCTTCAATGCAACCAGATAGAAGAGGTTATAAAGGTTTATAAGACCTACGGCTTTGGGACCAATCAGGCTATAATGGAAATAGGTATGCCTTCCGATATAAAACTCGCAGACCCGCCGTGCCTGCGCCTTATAGATACCCGCGTGCGCTACGGGAAACTGCATTTCTTTTTATATTTTCGTTCCTGGGACCTCTGGGGCGGTTTTCCGTCAAATTTAGGGGGGCTTGAACTTGTAAAGCAGTATATGGCAGATGAGATAGGCGTGGAAAACGGTGAGATAGTTGCATGCTCTAAGGGATTGCATCTTTATGAATACGCCTGGGAGCTTGCCAAACAGCGGACTTATAAAACTGATTTAGAGATAAAGTAGGCATGATATCCGTACCTTTGTATATTTTTGAAAAGTGCGGCTCCGTTTAATAGTCCTCCCTCCGGATTTAACCTGTCACATCTTAAACCGCACCTCAAAACTAACGGGATGAGCTCCGGAGTAAATATTGGGAAGTAAGCTTTGTGACTTGAAGAGACTTGGCGATTATTACCCCGCATCCAGAATGCCACGCCTGCGTGCCGTAACGCCTGTCTGCCGACAAGGTAGGCACTCCGGCGTGCAGGCACGGCTATGAAGCCGTGGATGAATGGCATTTGGGCGGGATTCCGCCCCGCGAGAGAAAGACCGAAAATAAAGGTGCCACGGGTGCTCGCCTCGCTGACGCTGCGGCGAAGCGGGTAAACCCGTGGGGCTCCACTAATACTGTTAGGGACAAAAATTAAGGATTTTACTTATTATGTTTGATGTATCAAAAAAAAGACACAGATTAAGGATCGTAATTCCGGCATTCTCCGCCTTCAATATTTATTCGGGTGTCGCTAATAAAACCACAGCCTTGGGGCCGGTATGCGTCGCCACCGCCGCGAATGAAATGGAAGGATGGGACGTCGAGATTATTGACGAGAATAATATTTCTCTATACTGCCCTAAGACTGATTCAGGCGAAACTGACCATAACTTTCTGCAAGAGCATAGGCCCGCTGACGTTGTCGGGTTTTACGGCGGGTTGACAAGCACCATACCGAGACTTTACGAAATAGCCCGTTTTTATAAGGAAAAGGGTGTTATAACCGTCGCAGGAGGACAGCATTTTGTTGAGGATAATATTGCCGAGGCATTAAACTCCTGCGTTGATTATGTAGCTATTGGCGAGGGCGAAGAAACTATTAAAGAATTTCTGCGGGCCATAGAAGGCAAAAGGGATGTAGCCGGAGTGAAAGGACTGGCCTTTTTAAAAAATGGCCAGGTTACTTTTACCGCGCAAAGAGAACCCCTCGCGGACTTTGATAAAACACCATCGCCGAATTTCTCATTGGTGCGTTACGCTAAGATTAAAATTTATCCCGTAGGCAGGATACGGGGTTGCGCTATGGAGTGCGAGTTTTGCACTGTTAAGGGCAGGCCGAGATGCGCCACTCCCGAGCGGCTTCTTGAAGATATTTGCTTTCTTGTGGAAACCAATAATGCCAGGCAATTCTTTATCGTCGATGATCTTTTCGGACAGCAGAGGGACGAAACAATAAGATTCTGCAATATGCTCAGGGATTACCAGATAAGGATAGGCAAAAAATTGGATATAATGGTTCAGATAAGGTTGGATAAGGCAAGTGATGTTGAGCTGCTTTCTGCTATGCGCCAGGCAAGTATTAACACGGTAGCCATAGGTTTTGAGTCACCTATTGAAGAAGAATTAGAGGCTATGAAAAAACATGTCAAGCCTGAAAATATGATAAGCCTCGCAAGGTCATTTCATAAGTTTGGTTTTTTGGTGCACGGTATGTTCATATTCGGTTATCCTCTAAAGGAGGGTGCGAGCGTCAAAATAACGGCAAAAGAACGAGTAAAACGTTTCAAAAAATTTATCAGGAAGGCCAAGATTGACACCGTGCAGGTTTTGATACCCGTACCCCTTCCCGGAACAGAGTTGCGGCACAGGCTTGAGAGGGAAAACAGGGTTTATTCTATCCGGGATGTGGGCTGGGAATATTATGACGGTAACTTCCCTCTCTTTGAGCCCGATGAACCCTTGACCGCCAGAGAACTGCAGGCCTCTACATTAAAGATTATGGGCAAGCTTTACCAGTTTAAGTATATGTTCATGGTGGGGCTGCACATATTTTCCTTCCCTATCCTACTTTTCTTTTTGAACAATATTAGAGCCGGCTGGCTAAAATGGTATAGGCCCTGGCGTAATAACCTGCTTCGTTTTGGCGGCTGGCTTATAATGAGAGGATGGGCCTCGGAGTTTAAGAAGGGCAAGTTTTTTCAAAAGTTAAAACAGGCCCAGGAGCGCCTGAAAAAATAGCAGGAAATTGAGATGGTATGTTAAAGTGTCAAGCTCACCCGAGTGGTATAATGGTGTAGAAGAACAAACACCAAACCAAGGAGGAGAGGATGACATACATAC
>JAGVOB010000123.1 GCA_020052955.1 Candidatus Omnitrophota bacterium
AATACTAACACTTGTGCAAGAATTCAAGCTGCAAAAGTTCTGATTATTGATGAAATATCGATGCTTCATTCATACAGGTTAGAAATGATAAATCAAGTTTGTAAGAAAATCAGACAAAATACTAAACCTTTTGGCGGATTACAGGTGATACTATGTGGAGATTTCTTTCAATTACCGCCCATAAATGAAAAAGAATTTCCTAATTCGAGTTTTGCTTTTAAGTCTGAAGCATGGAAAGAATTAAATTTAGGCATATGTTATTTAGATGAACAACACAGACAATCGGACAGTGAATTTTTAAAGGTGCTTAATGAAATCAGATCCAGAGAAGTAAGTGAATATACATTCCAAAAACTTTCTACCAGATTGAATAAAAATATACAAAGTGAGATTAAGCCAACAAAACTATATACACACAACATTGATGTTGATGCGATAAATAATTTTGAATTGGAAAAAATAGACAAACCCGAACACATTTATAAGATGACAAGTAGGGGCAAGAAAAATTTGGTAGAGGTATTAAAAAAGGGTTGTCTAGCTCCTGAAACACTAATTATCAAAGAAGGAGCAGCCGTGATGTTTATTAAAAATAATCCCGGAAGAGGTTACGTTAACGGTACTTTAGGAAAAGTAATCGGCTTTGATGTTGACGATGGTTATCCAATAATAAAAGTCTATTCAGGCAGAGAGATCGTAGCATCTCCAACCAGCTGGCAACTGGAAGAAAACGATTCTGTCCTTGCAGAGATCAATCAGGTGCCACTGAGGCTTGCATGGGCTATTACTGTTCACAAAAGCCAAGGTATGAGTTTAGAGGCCGCTGAGATTGATTTATCTAAATCTTTTGCTTATGGAATGGGTTATGTTGCTTTGTCCAGAGTCAGGTCTTTAGATGGGATCAGATTATTGGGGATAAATCCCACTGCATTGATGGTTGACGGAGAGATCGGAGAAATGGATATAACTTTCAGAAAGTTATCAAATCAATCGGTGGAATACTTGAAAAGTTTAGGACAGGAAGAGCTTAAAAGAGAACAAGGGCAATTTCTTGAAAGGATCATCTTAAAAAATCAAAATATAAAGAGTTCTGATAGTATCATCAAAGAATTATTTAATAAATTCTTTATCTAGTGGACTATCTTCAGGACGAACAATACTACAACGATCTATATGATTTGTTTACCATAAAAATGTGCATAGATTTTGAAAATAGCTCTGTCTTTATAGATTCTCCAGAACAAATAAGACCAATGGGAAAAATTGTATCTGAAGTTGGACTCTACTTCTTCAAAGGAGACAGATATAGGCAAAAACCAGAAACCATTAGGGATTGGATGGCCAAGGATCGTCTACGCCAGAATTTTTTTGATAACACTCCGGAGCCCAGGTCAATTATTTGTCCCAAATGCCGCACTCAGCCCAAATCAGCTCTAAAAACCCTTGATGAACCATTAAACGGGCCTATGAGAATGCTTTTCTTCTTTGGGTGTCTTTCTTGTGACTATAAACAATCAATATTTAATAATGGTGAGGTTAGAATATCCAAACCACCCTCCTGTCCTAAATGCCATCATGATTTAAAAAGGTCATATCAAAGAACTGGGAAGGTGATCACTACGATAGATTCGTGTTCAAACTGTGAATACAAGGAGACCGAAATTGATGATTTGGATGACAAAAAAGATGCTGATTGTAAGTTGCTTACTGATTATCGAGAAAAATATTGTTTTAACGATAAAGAAGGAACTGAATATATAACTACGGCAAGGCAACTTCAAACCCACGCCGAATATATGAGAGACAAAGAACAAAAGGCGGCAGACCCCGCCTATCAACAAGCTAAAAACCTTAAAAAACTGACTATCACTGAGTTAGAGGAGTTAGTAGGAAAGGTAATCGCAAAAGCCAAATATCAGAAACTGGAACTAGGAAAACCAGAAATTGATAGGTTTGTGATAGTCCCATTTACTGCCCAAGACACCGATACCTCCAGAAAAGAATATGACAGTGAGAATCAACCTAAAAGACTTCTTAAAAAGGCCTTGGAAGATACAAATTGGCGGCTTATGAGTGACGGCATATCTTATCGTTTAGGATATGTTTCCGGAAAACTAAAAGGGTATGAAAAAGAAGACGATCTAGCCAACTTAATAAGAACAAATAAATCCTAAATGGTGTTAATTCTTGTATAATTAGGATTATATCCTATGAAAATTTCTGTTAGTGGTTCAAAGTACGAGTTGGTGAAGTTTGTCAATGAGGCGGAGCTTGAGGAGGTTGTGATGAAGTTTTCAACAGATATTTTTGGAGAAAAAAGTATTTATCTGGATATTAAAAAGAGAGTTAAACATCCTAATAACAGTTTTGTAAATATTCCTGATGCATATGTCATTGATTTCAGAGATGAACCTAAATTATGGGTGGTAGAGAATGAACTATCTACACATGATTCGTTCCGACACATTGGTGTACAGATGCTCCAATTCGCTTCCCAGTTTACAGACGGTTCTTTTGAAATAAAGACTTTATTACTTGACGCAATAAATGAATCCAGCGAACTGAAAAAGAAAGTGGAGTTATTGCTTAAAAATGGAAAATATCCAAATATTAGTGAAGCTTTGGACTGTGCTGTTTATAAAAATGAATTTGGATTTGTAATTGTAATTGATGAAATTACTGAAGATTTATCGAGAGTAACAAGAGAGCTAGCCAGACAACCTGAATTATTACAATTACAAAAATATGTTTCTGGAAAAGATGTGGCGTATGCTTACGATGAGCTACTCAAGGAAGTTGATGAGGCGAAGTCTGCATGGGTGCGAGAAATTAGCGATATAGATACCATGGTTGCTCCAGCCAAAGCAGAAGGTCACAAAAAAGCATTTTTAGAGCAAAAAGCATGGTGGGCGGTAAGAATATCTCCGACCGTAATTCCCAGATTGAAATATTTAGCTATGTATGAGGTAAGGCCAATAAGTGCTATTCGATGGGTGGGAA
Organism: Candidatus Omnitrophota bacterium; assembly: GCA_020052955.1. Lineage (GTDB taxonomy): Bacteria > Omnitrophota > Gorgyraeia > VGKN01 > VGKN01 > JAGVOB01. The sequence goes on from JAGVOB010000123.1 coordinate 3,001, forward strand.
AGATACAAGCGATTAAACCATATGAAGATACTGGTAAATACAAAATATATCTTTCGGAGATATATGAAATTGAACCAATTAAATTAGGTAGCCCTAAGAATGCTCCATATAGTCCCAGATATACCAGTTATGAATTACTTCAAAAAGCAAAGACGCTGGGTGATCTCTAACCCTTCTTTAGTAGCATATTATTTCTGGTAGTATGGAACTTTTTGACTTTACGCTCACATAGAAGTTAATATAGACGGGTGACTAAGATAGTAAAAATACCGAAGTTAAGGTTTGCTTATTCTGGTGGAGATTCTCCAGAAGCTAAAGCCGAGTCGGAAAGAAGAGTAAAAATGGCATACAACAGAATTTTTAGTTTGGCTTACAGAAAACCGTTAACTACTTCTCATCTTCTCCACAAACTCATCTAGGTCAGTTTGGCTAATTCTTATAAACTTACCGCTTAGTCCCTGAGTTTCTCAAATCCTCATTTTTATACTCCGATTGAAGCTAAAAAACGAAATTTCAGGACACTAATAGGCACAAGCTCCTGTATCTGATTTACAAT
>JAGVOB010000140.1 GCA_020052955.1 Candidatus Omnitrophota bacterium
CAAGGGCATCGAGATGGTAATGCCGGGGGATAATGTAAGTTTAGAGGTAGAACTCATCACACCTATCGCCATGGAGAAAGAGCTCAGATTCGCCATAAGAGAAGGCGGAAAGACTGTAGGCGCTGGTGTAATAAGCGAAATAATTGCGTAGGGACATAAATGACTGAACAAAAAATTAAAATAAGAATAAAGCTTAGGGCTTACGATCATAGGTTATTGGACAAATCAGCTAGCGAGATAGTTGATACTGCAAAACGAACAGGCGCACAGGTTTCGGGGCCGATACCTTTGCCGACAAGAAGGGAGATTTATACGGTGCTTCGTTCCCCGCATGTCGATAAAAAGTCGAGAGAACAATTTCAGACTAAAACTCATAAAAGGCTACTCGACATAATAAACCCTACCGCAAGGACTATAGATGCGCTTAAAAAACTAGATTTGCCGGCTGGCGTAGATGTTGAAATAAAGTAATCTAAGATAAATATATGTTAGGACTATTAGGCAAAAAAATAGGCATGACACAGGTTTTTGACAAGGACGGAAGAGTCGTGCCGGTTACTGTAATTGAGGCAGGACCTTGCCATCTCCTTCAAATAAAAACTAAGGAGAGGGATGGTTATAATGCCATTCAGCTGTGTTTTGGCGAGAAGAAACCCAAGAATACCGCAAGAGCGCTCATGTCTAAGTTTAATAAATTGAATATTACATCAAAGGCATCTATAAAGGAATTCAGAGTGGATAGTATAGATGGTTTAAATGTGGGGCAGGTTTTAACCGTGGATTTGTTTAATGCGGGAGACTATGTTGATACAACTGGAATTTCCATTGGCAAGGGATTCCAGGGGGGGGTTAAGCGCTGGCACTGGAAGTCAGGAGACAAGACGCACGGCTCTACGTCTCACAGAAGGCCAGGCTCCATAGGTTCAAGCTCTAGCCCTTCAAGAGTATTTAAGGGTCATCATCTTCCCGGGAGGATGGGGGGTAAAAAAGTAACCGTTCAGAATTTGGAGGTTGTAAGGGTTGATAAGGATAAGAATCTCTTGATTATAAAGGGTGCTGTTCCCGGGCATGATAACAGCATTTTATCTATAAAGAAAGCCCTTAAAAAGAAATTCAAGGTTATAAAAGAGGTTAAGAAGCCTGAAGCAAAAAAGAAGGTTGAAAAGACTGTTAAGAAAGAGGCCAAGCCAAAGGTAAAATAATCAGCAAAATGCCTGAAATATCAGTTTTCAATTTAGACGGGAAAGAAGTAGAAAAGATAAAGTTAGACCAAAACCTTTTCTCCGGGAAAGTAAACAAGGCCTTATTGTCAGAAGTTATTCTAATGCATCAGGCTAATAAGAGAAAAGGGTTAGCCGCCACAAAGACCGTGGCATATGTAAGAGGTGGCGGTAAGAAGCCGTGGAAGCAAAAGGGTACCGGTCGAGCAAGAGCCGGTTCTATACGCTCTCCTCTGTGGAGGGGCGGCGGAATTGTGTTTGGCCCTCACCCCAGGGACTACTCCTACGAAGTGCCAAAAAAAGCCAGGAATCTTTCTGTGCTAAGTGCAATAAATGCGAAATTGGTAGAAAGAGAGATTTTTGTTGTGGACAACATAACCTTACCCAGTAAAAAGACAAAGGAATTTGTACTCATTCTTAATAATGTATCAAAAATTATACATAACCTAAAAGATTCAGACAATTCTTCGCAGCCAAAAGAAAAGAAGGTAAAAAAAATTGAGAGATTTCTTTTTGTATATGAAAAACTCGATAAGGATTTAATGCTGGCCTCAAGAAATGTGAAGAACGTAAATACAGTTTTAGTAAATAATCTAAACTCCTTAGATATTCTTTTAAACGACCATATAATTTTTTCAAAGCCGGCATTAGAAAATTTTATACATTCGCGGTCAGCAGAGTCCCGAGCTAAACGAGGGGAACAATGACCACTTCCTTCGTAAAAGCTCACCTCAGTACCGAGCACTTCGGTGCGAGGCAGGATGAGCCATACGGAAACCTGTTATGGAAGGCTTTATTAAAACAGTTAAGTTAAAATAAACGCTCATGAAGGATTCATATAGTATAGTCAAATCCATTATAAGGACCGAAAAAGGCACTACTTTTCAGCCTCTAAATAAATATATTTTTTGTGTTGCGAATGATTCGAATAAGATTGAAATAAAAAAAGCTATTGAGGAAATATTCAAGGTAAAGATTAGCAGCGTAAATACCCTTTTTGTAAGAGGCAAAAAAAAGAGGGTTAGATATAAAGAAGGCATGACGGCTGATTGGAAAAAGGCGATAGTCACATTAAAAGAAGGTTATAAAATTGAGGTAACTTGATGAGCATAAAGGAATACAAGCCGACAACACCATCGAGGCGCTGGATAACCAGCCCTGGTTTTGAGGAAATAACAAGCTCAGAGCCATATAAGCCGCTCACAGCTCCTTTAAGGAAAAAAGGTGGAAGAAATGTGCACGGCCATATAACAACCAGGCATAAAGGCGGCGGCCACAAGAGAAGATATAGAATAATCGACTTTAAGCGCGATAAAGATAACATTTTGGCTAAGGTTATATCAATTGAATATGACCCTAATCGTTCGGCCAGAATTGCCCTTTTGGAATATGTTGATTTAGAGAAGAGGTATATTGTATGGCCCGTAGATTTAAAGGTGGGAGATGAGGTAATTTCAGGAGAAAGCGTTGAGCCAAAGATTGGCAATAGTATGCTTTTGAGAAATATACCACCCGGCACATTTGTCCATAATATAGAGCTAAAGAAAGGCAAGGGGGCAGAGATTGTCCGTTCCGCAGGCACATACGCACAGATAATGGCTAAAGAGGGAAATCTCGTGCATTTAAAACTTCCCTCCGGAGAAATACGGATGGTCAGTATTGATTGCAGGGCGACTGTTGGCCAGGTGGGAAACGTTGAACATAACAGTATATCACTGGGTAAAGCAGGGCGCTCAAGATGGCTCGGCATAAGGCCGAGCGTTCGAGGCGTTGCTATGAATCCTCACGACCATCCCATGGGAGGAGGCGAGGGAAAATCATCTGGAGGCAGACATCCCTGCAGCCCGTGGGGTCAGAAGTCCAAGGGGTTAAAGACTAGAAAAAAGAATAAAACCACTGAAAAATATATTCTTAAACACAGGAGATAAAATTGTCAAGGTCTTCAAAAAAAGGTCCCTACATAGACCCAAAACTGGTTGAAAAAGTGCAAAAAATGTCAAGGAGCGGCGATAGGAAGCCAATAAAAACATGGTCTAGAAGTTCAACCATTATACCCGATTTTGTTGGTTTCACATTTCTAATACATAATGGAAACAAGTTTATTCCTACATTCATAACTGAAAATATGGTAGGACATAAGCTTGGAGAGCTTGCGCCCACGCGTACTTTTAGAAAACACGGCGTAAAAACAAAAGAGTCAACCACTTTGAGATAGAACAAAACAATGATATCTAAAGCAACCTTAAAATTCGTAAGAGTAGCACCTAGAAAATTAAGGCAGGTGATAGAACTGGTGAAAGGTGAGCCTGTAGCTAAGGCACTGCATATACTTAATAACACGAATAAAGCAGCAACAAAAATAGTAATAGGTGTTATTAATTCAGCTATAAGTAATGCCAAGAGGATTCCGTCGGTTAACATAGAAGAGCTTTATATTAAAACCATAAAGGTTGATGAAGGCCCTATGCTTAAGAGGTTCAAAGCGGCGGCCATGGGAAGAGCGACTATGATAAGTAAGAAAATGAGCCATATCAATGTAGAGTTGGAGCAGGTGATTAAGAAAGGCAAAGGAAAGAGGTAGATTATGGGGCAAAAGGTTAATCCGATAGGTTTTAGAATAGGTATTAATAAAACCTGGGGGAGTCGTTGGATTTCTAAAAACAAGAAGGAATTTGCAAGTTTACTTCATGAGGATGTTAGAATCAGAAACTTTATAAAGAAGAATCTTTTGCAGGCAGGTGTTTCAAGCGTTGAAATAGAGCGCGCCGGCGAAAAGTTAAGGGTGATAATCCACACGGCAAGGCCTGGGGTTATAATCGGAAGAAAGGGTGCAGACATAGATAGGCTTCGCGAGGATTTACAGAGTATGACCGCAAAGGAGATTTATATTGATATAAAGGAAGTTAAAAATCCCTCCGCAAATGCGCAGCTTGTTGCTGAAAATATAGCGTTTCAACTGGAAAGGCGGGTTGTTTTTAGACGGGCAATGAAAAAGGCGGTTGCAAATGCTATCCAAGCTGGTGTAGGAGGCATAAAGGTTATATGTTCCGGAAGATTAGGCGGCGCAGAGATGTCAAGGCAGGAGAGTTATAAGACCGGTAAAGTGCCGCTGCACACCTTAAGAGCGGATATCGATTATGGAACTGCGCAGGCGCTTACCACATACGGCTATATCGGGGTTAAGATATGGATTTATAAAGGAGATATTTTACCTGTACAGGATACAAAAAAAAATGAGGCAGCGGCTAAGGATGCTGCAATTAAATAATCCCAAAATTTGCATTAGGTTTTTTACTTTAATATAATTCTATATACCGCAAGCACTTATCCTAATGCAACACATTAGAAAAAGCACAGCAAATTTTTTGGGATACCCCGACAAACACAATGAAAATTCCGTCGGGACTTTCATTGGTCGGCCCTATGCCCCTAGAAATTGCGAATGCAATTTCAGGGATTAAAGTCCCGGAAATTCTACGAATTTCACGGGAGGCGAATTTTGCTAGCGCAAAAATACGAACAAAATTCGGGATAATAGCGGATACTAAAAATGGCATTAATTCCCAAAAGGGTAAAGTATAGAAAAGCGCATCGCGGCAGGCGCAAGGGTATCGCAACAAGAGGGTTTGAAGTTTCGTTCGGAGAGTTCGGATTGCAAACCCTTGAAAATGCCTGGATTAAGAATACACAGATTGAGGCCGCAAGGGTTGCCTTGACAAGGCATGTAAAACGGGGCGGAAAAATCTACGTGCGTATATTCCCGGATAAACCGGTTACAAAAAAACCGGCTGAAACAAGAATGGGGAAGGGAAAGGGCGCCCCGGATCATTGGGTTTGTGTTGTTAAACGAGGAAAAGTGCTCTTTGAGATAGAGGGAATCCCCGAGCAATTGGCAAGGGATGCTATGAGATTAGCCGCATATAAATTACCTATAAAAACAAGATTTATATCCCGGCAGAAGGGGGCGCTGCAATGAAAGCGCTCAAACCTACGGAACTCAGAGAGCTGGGTAAAGATGAATTAGAACAGAAGCTAGATGGCTTAAGAAATGAGCTATTTCGTCTTAGGTGTCAATCCAAGTCTGGAAATGTTCCTAACTCCAGCAGGATAAGACAAATAAGAAGGGATATTGCGCGGGTTTTAACAATTTTGGATGAGAAAGAGGTAAAAAAGGATGGGTAATAAAAGAGGCAAAAGGAAAGAGAGGATAGGGGTAGTCGTAAGCGATAAGATGAATAGTACGGCTGTTGTCAGGGTAGAGAGGCTGACAAAGCATCCAAAATATAAAAAGGTAATCAAGAAGTCAGAGACTTTTAAGGCGCATAATGAGGCAAATAAAGCAAAATCTGGGGACAAGGTAAAGATTAATGAGACCAGACCCATCTCAAAAGATAAACGCTGGAGAATCACAGAGATTTTAAAATGATCCAGATGAGAACAATATTAGACGTTGCCGACAATACCGGCGCGAAAAAGGCTTCTTGTATAGGTGTAATAGGCCGTTCGGGAAGGAAATACGCCGAGATAGGGGATATTATATCGGCAAACGTAAAAGAGGTTACCCCTGAGTCCACCGTAAAAAAAGGGGAAGTAGTAAGAGCTGTTGTGGTAAGGACTCATAATCCAATTAGAAGGCCGGACGGTTCATATCTGAAATTTGACGGCAATGCAATAGTTATTATCGATGCTCAGCTGAATCCTAGAGGAACAAGGATTTTTGGCCCAATAGCACGAGAGCTTAGAGATAAGAATTTTATGAAGATTATATCTCTTGCTCCGGAGGTAATTTAGATGAAGCACATAAGGAGGAACGACACCGTCTCTGTTATAGCCGGGAAGGATAAAGGTAAAACCGGCAAAGTAATTAGGATATTCACAAAGGAAGATCGCGCATTGGTTCAGGGCATAAACTTTGTGAAGAAACATCAAAGGAAAAGCCAGCAGGACCAGCAGGGAGGGATAATTCAGAAAGAGATGCCTATACATATGTCAAATTTATTGCTTGTTTGTCCAAAATGCAATAAACCCACACGTCTTAAGGTAAAGATTGCAGAGGATAATTCAAAGATAAGGGTGTGCGCTAAGTGCAATGATTTAATATCATAAAATGAATAATATGGCTAAATATATACCAAGATTACAAGAAAGATACAGAAATGAAATAATACCCTATATGAAGAAGGTTTTTAAGTATAAAAACCTTCTAGCGTGCCCAAGGGTTGAAAAGGTGGTTATAAATATGGGGTGCGGCCAGGGCGCTGAAGACATTAAGATATTAGAGTCGGCAGCGGATAATCTGGCTTTTATAACAGGCCAGAGGCCTGTTATAACAAGGGCTAAAAAGGCAATAGCAAATTTTAAGATCAGAGAAGGCGTGCCTGTAGGTTGCAAGGTTACATTGCGAAAAAAAATTATGTATGAGTTCTTAGATAGGCTTATAAGTATTTCTCTTCCCAGAATCAGGGATTTTAGAGGTTTATCTACCAACTCATTTGATCAAGGTGGTAATTTTTCTTTCGGGGTTAGCGAACAGCTTATTTTTCCCGAGATAGACTACGACAAGGTTCAGAAGGTGCAGGGGATGGATATCATTATTAATATAGAGAATTCCAAAAGCAAGGAAGAATCGTTGGAGCTTTTGAAGCAGTTTGGCTTTCCTTTCAGGCAGTAGTTTGTCCCACACCCAGTCCCACCAAAAGGCGGGACGGGCGGGATTCCGCTCCATGAGTGGAAGACCGAAAAGTCAGAAACCACGGCTATTAAGCCATGGAGCTTCATAAAAATAAAATATTGGCTGTTTAACCTACATTTTATATTATAATTCTAATGGCAAAAAAATCTTTGATAGAAAAGTGGAAAAGGCCCCAAAAGTTTAGCACCAGAAGGTATAACAGATGCCGCATATGCGGAAGAGTCAACGGATATTTGAGAAAGTTTGAAATGTGCAGGATCTGTTTCAGGGAACTGGCTTCAAAGGGTGAAATTCCTGGGGTTGTAAAGGCTAGCTGGTAGAGAACCCGGAGGTTATAATTTTATGGCTATTACAGATTCTATTAGCGATACACTCACGGTTATCAGAAACGGATCTTCAGCAAAAAAGGCTGTTGTGGAATTTCCGGCATCTAAAATTTCCGGAGAAATACTGCGTATCCTGAAAAGAGAAGGCTACGTAAAAAATTTTAGAAAGATAGAAGATAATAAACAGGGAATATTCAGGGTACATTTAAGATACAGGAGAGATAAAAGCCCTTTTATTACGAACCTTAGGAGGATTTCAAAGCCAGGATTAAGGGTATACGCGAAAAAAGAAAAAATCCCATCAGTGTTGCGTGGTTTTGGAATTGCCATTATTTCTACGTCAAAAGGGGTAATAACAGATAAGGAAGCTAAACAATTGAACGCAGGAGGGGAGGTCCTCTGCTACGTATGGTAAGTGAAAATGAGACCGTTGCAAAACCTTTATTTGACGCAGTCTTCCGATATCTACCGTGAGAGCGTTAAAAAGAAAGGCTTTTTCAACACTCTCAAAATAAGAAAAGGGTGGCTTAATGTCAAGAGTTGGTAAAAAACCTATTGCGATACCTCAAAGCGTAAAGGTTAACATCAAGGACTCTAATATTATAAGCGTTGAGGGGCCAAAGGGTAATCTTAGTCATACCCTTCCCAACATCATAGCGTTTAAGATTGAGAATTCGAATATTATCTTAGATATGAAATCGGATACAAATTCAAACAGGGCAATTTATGGGCTCACAAGAACACTTATAAATAACCTGATTATAGGTGTGACTCAGGGTTTTTCTAAGGAGCTTGAAATACAGGGCGTAGGATTTAAAGCTCAGTCTCAGGGGAAGAAACTTTCTCTGGCTCTAGGCTTCTCGCATCCCGTAGAGTATGATATACCGGAAGGTATCATAATTGAAACCCCAAAGCCGAATCAGATTATAGTAAAAGGTATTGATAAGGTAAAGGTGGGTGAAATATCCAGCAGGATCCGCTCATTCTATAGACCCGAACCCTATAAGGGAAAAGGTATAAGATATGTTGGTGAATATGTGAGGAAAAAAGCAGGTAAAACGGTAGCATAGTGCGTTATCTACTTAATAGAGTTATCATCTTAAATTCAAATATCAAAAATTAAATATCAAAATGACATATCAAAATCCAAAAATTAAGTAAAAAGATAGGCGGCAA
>JAGVOB010000135.1 GCA_020052955.1 Candidatus Omnitrophota bacterium
CCATGTACCCTATAAATCGAAACTGAATAACTTCTTCCTATCCATACTTATAGGATTTATCCTATCGAGCTTCTGGTATGTGCCTAATTTTAAGAATGTTATCTGGAGGTTATTTATAAATCCCAATGAGAACGTATTTCATTTTTCAGAGCTATTCCCCCATAAGGCGGTATTATCTTTTAATAATTTTTTCTATTATGCCCTGTCGTTGCTAAACAGCCATATTTTTTTGGTATATTTCATAATGTTGATAACCGCAGTATTTTTTTTCATTTCAGGTTCCTTTTCAAGTAAAAACAAATCGGGAAACAGATGGAACACCCTTCTTCTTATTATGTGGATAGTAATGCCGTATATAGTCTTTACGCTTGTTCGGATAAAGGGGGAATCTCATATTCTGGCTGTTCTGCCGCCAACAGCTCTAATTATCTCGGCGTGGGCCTGCCCACGCACCAGAGAGCCACGGGTTTACCCGTGGGTGAATGGTTCGGTGCGGGATGTTCGCCCACGCATCGTATGGAGTGGTTCCACGGGCTTGCCAGTGGGGCTCCACACATCCAAAGGTATTCTTAAAAAGGTGATAGTGCCTTTTATAATTATTTATGGCCTAATACTCCACGCGCATCCGTTTTATAATGTTCCTTTTTTGGGCTTAGCAAATCACATCAAGGTTGGCGTAACTTGCGAAAATCATAAATTTTCTGTTAAGCCATTTACAATCGAACATGCGAGCGAGGCCGGATACTGGCCTTCAAAGGGTTTTTCGCAACCCGACGGGAGGAACTGGCAGATAAAAGAGGTGTTAAGTTTTATAAGGAGAGATACAGCCTTAAGTAATAAAGATCCGATAGTTCTAATTTTATCCAGAGATATAAATTTTAACTGGTCTTGCTTCCAGTATGTTAATTTATTTGGTTTTAATAGTTATATAGTTCCTTCGGGGAACACATTTGTCAGGGCGCCGTTCCTTTTAGATATTGATTATATAGTCCTGAAATATGATTCACACAGCTACTATCACGAATGGGGCGCCATAATAGAGTCGCTGTATTTTGAATTTTTTGATGAAAAAAGATACAGGTGGATAGATGAGCATATTATTAAAGGCAAAAAGGATTATTTTGATAATTTTGCACTAATAAGAGAGCTTAGGTTACCAGACGGTTCTTTTGCGAAGATATTCAGGTTGAATAATAAAACCGAAGAGGCAAATATCTAAGATATGCTTAATTTTTCAGGTATAAAAAATGCGTTATTGATAAATCCCCCCACAGGCAGGTACATGAGAGACCCGAGATGTCAGGCGCCTGTTGACACAAGGGTAGCCGAACCACCCAGGCCGCCGATGGACTTAGCCTATATAGCAGCAGTCTTAGGAAAAAATGGAGTAAGCTGCACGATAAGGGATTACCCTGCCGAAAGAAAGAGCTGGGCTTCTTATAAAAGGGACCTTTCATCGCTAAATCCCGATATGATAATAATAACTACAACTATACCTACGCTGGAGAGAGACCTGTTTAGCCTTGAGATTGCAAAAGCTTACGACAGAGAGATTTTTACGGTGGCAAAAGGCCCGCACCTTTTTTATTTTGACAGAGAAATTATGCATAAAGATAAGAACATAGATCTTATGGTATGGGAAGAATCTTCAATTATATTTAAAGAGCTCTTAGAGGAAGAGAGTCTTTACAGAATAAAAGGCATAACGTTTAGATATAATGGCGGGGTAGTCAAAAATGAAAAGAGGGTCAATGAAAATTATATAAATGAACTTCCGCTTCCTGCAAGGCACCTTTTAAACAATGCACTCTACCGCACGCCAGATACTGACGAGCCCATAGCATTTATCCTGACGGGGATGGGGTGCCCGTACAAATGTATCTTTTGTAACTCTGGAATTGTATACGGATACAGCGTCCATAGCAGAGATATTGACTCTGTGGTGGATGAAATCGAGGTTTGTGCGAAAGATTTCAGTATAAAAAATTTTTTCTTTCGGGCAGAAACCTTTACATTTGATAAGGAATGGACTATCTCGCTATGCAAGAAGATTTTAGATAGGAAGCTTAAGATTAGATGGGGAGCGAATAGCCGCGTTGATACGATTGACGAGGAAAGGCTTTTCTGGATGAAGAATTCGGGGTGTTCTGTGATAGGGTTTGGCGCCGAAACTGCATCTCGAGAAGGCTTGAAAGGAATAGGCAAAAATATAACCCCCGGGCAGATAAAAAATGCAGTTTCCCTGTGCAAAAGATTTGATATTGAAAGCTTTCTAATATTTATTATAGGTTTTCCATGGGATACAGAAAAAATCATAAAAGATACTATAGATTTTGCTATAGCTGCGAATTCCTCCTTTATAGAGGTAAATATTGCATTTCCTTTCCCGGGCACTTCCCTTTATAGCCTAGTAAAGGAGCGCGGATTGTTTGCCTCAGACAGGCTTATAGGATACGATTATAGCAATCCGGTAGTTAAGACGCAGACGCTATCAAGTGATGACTTAAAAAGGCTAAGAAAGAAATTTTTAAGGGATTTTTATTTTAGGCCGGGATATATTTTAAGTACCATTAAGAGATTAAAATCTTTAAGAATAGGTATTAACTATATCCGCTGGGCGCTTAAGTTTGTTATCAACATATTTGGCAGGCGTTAATGAGATGAAAGTACTTTTAATTAATCCGCCCACAGGCCTCTTTATAAGAGAAGATAGGTGCCAGAGTGCCGTAGGGGATTTTGCAGTATCCTTCTTAAGGCCGCCCCATGATCTTATGTTAATAGCATCAAACATAAAGGATGTAGCCGATACGATAACTATCAGGGATTATCCTGTTGAGAAAAAAAGCTGGAACGACTTTGAAAAAGACCTTTATAAATTTTCACCGGACATGCTTATCCTGAGTATAACCACGCCTACAGTATATGAAGACCTTAAATCGTGCAGGATAGCTAAATCCGTATTCCCGAAGATAATAACAGTGGCAAAGGGCGCGCATTTTAACCTGGATGATGTAAATATCCTGAGAAACCACGAAGAGCTTGATATAGTGATAAGGAATGAAAGTTTTTTAACCGTAAGGGATATTATGCTAACGAAGAAGCTTGACGAGGTAATGGGTATTACATTCAGAGATAGTGGAAAGATAACAAGGAACCCAGATAGAAAGTTTTTAGATGACCTGGATAGGCTGCCTATACCGTATAGAGAGCTTATTGATAATAGCTTGTATGTGAGGCCGGATACAGGTGAGCCAATGGCACTTATAGAGGTTTCAAGGGGGTGCCCTTATAATTGCATATTCTGCCTTGTTGGACAAGTCTCAGGAAAGAATCTTAGAAAAAGATCGCCAGATTTGATAATCAGTGAAATAGAAAAATGCATTAAGGATTTTAATATATATAATTTCCACTTTAAATCTGATACGTTTACATGCGACAGGCAGTGGGTTATAGCCCTATGTAAGGAGATTATAAATAGAAATTTAGGTATAAAATGGATCTGTAACAGCAGGGTTGATACGGCGGATAAAGATCTGCTATTGACCATGAGAGAGGCAGGTTGCTTCGCCATAGGCTTTGGAATTGAGAGCGCAAATCAGACGATACTGGATAACATAAAAAAAGGAACAACTGCTAAACAGGCTAAAGAAGCCATTTCACTCTGCAGGGATATAGGGATTATGTCTTATGCATATTTTATGATAGGGTTCCCATGGGATACAAAGAGGACTATATATGACTCCGTCCAATTTGCGGTAGATACAGACCCGGATTTTGTTGATTTTTTCATAGCCTATCCGTTCCCGGGTACACTGCTGGAGAAGCTGGCAAGAAATGAAGATTTACTAATTAATAATAATGCGCGGGGTGTAAAAGCCTATGCTGGACCGGCACTCAGAACGCATGAATTAAGTGAAAAAGAGCTTAATAAGATTCGTAAATTTGCGTTAAGAAAATTTTATCTAAGGCCTAGTTACATAGCAAAGGCCCTGCTAAGGGTAAAGTCATTCAGGATATTGATAAATTATATGAGAGAGGCAAATAGGATTTTTTTCAAGGTGCTCTATGGAAGCAAGTGAAATTAAAAAGGCATTAGAGGATAATGCCCAAACGCCCAACTATAACAGGTGGATTTTTGAAAGTTTTAGGGATTTTTTGGGAAACTGCATACTAGAGGTAGGCTCGGGTATTGGAAATATTACAGGGTATATCGCAGAGGATACTGAAAGACAGGTCATACTTGTAGATATCATGGATGAGTTTACGAGCGTTTTAAAAAGCAAATATAGCTCAAATAAGAATGTTAAAATTTTCAAATGCGACGTGCTCGATAAAGAATTTATAAATTTAGTATCGGATTTCAGGATAGACACGGTGCTATGCATAAATGTCCTTGAACATTTATGGGATGACCTAAAGGCTCTGCGCCAGATGAAAAAGGTAATGCGAAGCGGGGCGCAACTTATAATTCTTGCGCCGGCCTTTAAATTTTTGTACAGCCGTTGGGACAAAGCAATAGGCCATTATAAGAGATACACCAGGAAAGAACTTATGCAATTATTAGATTCAGCGGGATTTAAGGTTAAAAAGGCCTACTATATGAATTTTATAGGGTTCTTCGGATGGCTTATTAATGCAAAAATTTTGAATTTTAGCCCCGGTTCGTCAAAGAGTATAATAAGACAAGCGGTGCTCTTTGATAGGTACGTAAATATCTTATCGCGGATGGAACATGCGTTTCATCCGCCCTTTGGACTTTCAGTGTTTGCAGTCTGCAGTGTAACTTAGTTCTCACTGAAAAACCAAGTGAGAACTTGATTACACAGATTTTAAAAAAGATTTCACAGATATTGTCTCAACGATGTATTAATCTGTGTAATCTCGTTTTTAATCGGCGTAATCGTAGTTTCCATATTTTTTCAATAGAAACTAACTTAAATTAAATATGCTAAATATAAATTCCTTAATTGCGCATTTAAGATTTGTCAGAAAAAAACCCCTTGTATTAGGCCGTATAGCAAAAGGAATATTTAAGAAATCTTTTTTAAGAAGAGATGTATTGAGAACGGTTGACCTTGCCATTACGGGCGATTGCCACTATAGGTGCAATTTCTGTTCCGCCCACCTGCTTTACAAAGACAAAAAACCGTATCTTTCGATAGCCAAGATAAAAGAGGTTTTAAGAGAATCCCGGGAGCTGGGCGTGATACATCTTAACCTTACCGGAGGAGAACCGCTCTTGAGGGATTTTGATGAAATATGCGAGATTATAAGAAGCTTCAGCCCAAGAAAAAATTTGATATCTATGGTCACAAATGCCTTGTTGCTGACATTTGAAAAACTAAATCTTTTAAAGAAGGAGGGGCTCGATACATTGCAGCTCAGCCTGGAAAGCTTAGACGCCAAAGAGCATGACGATATGGTAGGCGTAAAAGGAAGCTTCGACAAGGTTATGCAGGCACTTGATTATGCAGCTTCTTTAGGTTTAAATATTTGTATAAATATAGTCGTTGATAGGACTAGCATAAAACGGGTCAAAGATATGGCTAACCTTGCTAAAGAAAAAGGTGCATTCGTTGTATTGGATACTGTCTCAAGCGTGGGAAGGCTAAAAGATAAGAAGGAGTTAAGGTTGGATGAAAAATATGAAGAGGAGTTTGAGGGCCTGCTTAAGGATTCATACATACGCCATGACTCATCAATAAACTTTTCCTTAAAAAGGGAATGCCCCGGGGGTAAGGAGCGCATACATATAAGCGCTTATGGAGACGTTTTTACATGCCCCCTGGTTCAGGTTAGCTACGGGAATGTAAATTCTGAGCCGTTAAAACTTATATATAAAAGATTATCACAATACCCGCATATAAAGAAGGAATTTAGGCTATGCAAGCATGCATTTGACAAGGATTATTACCGCACCATAGCCGGACCCGCCGAAAGAACCCTTAAGCCTCCGATTCATATAGACGATATACTGAAAGTAAAACAATGAGATATGCGTAAAAAACTTTTTATAGGTGCTGCGGGAACCCTTGTTATATTTTTTATAATTGAACTCATTACTAGATTAAGCGGTTTTTCACCAGTAATAAGGCACACTAAATATATGGTTTTCACAACAGACGAAAATTTTTTTATAAAGGACGGGATTATTTTAAAAGATCATTTTCTCTTTGCAAGAAACCCTTATTTATTCTGGAGGCTAAAATATCCAACGGATAGTTTTCATTTTACGAACCTTCAGGGTTTTAGAGGCAGATTGATAAGCAAAAAGAAATCAAATAATATAGTAAGAATTTTCTGCATAGGAGATTCCTGCACATTCGGGCTAGGGGTTAAATATTTTGAGGCCTATCCCTTTATATTGGAGGAACTGTTGAATAAAAATTCTTCAAAAATAAAATACGAGGTTGTAAATGCGGGTGTCCCCGGATATTCTTCACTGCAGGGTTTAAGGTTATTAGAGAGGTATATCCTAGGCTATAAGCCAGATATTATAATAGCGTCCTTTGGATGGAATGATACACATGAGGCCTTGTACTACACAGATAAACAGCAAAGATTGCCAGGGGAGATTTTATTATCGGTTTATGATGTTTTAAAAAATTCAAAGGCATATCTATTATTAGAAGATATAATTTTAAATTTAAAATTTAAGCTTAACGCTCACGATACCAAGATGTTAAAAAGAGAGGGGTGTTTACTGCGTGTTCCAGAAGATGATTTTGTAGAGAACCTGACTGCAATAAACAAGCTTGGTAGATTGCATAAATTTAAGGTTATGTTTTTAAATCAGCCATGCAGGCTACTTGAGCCTCATAGGTATGACATTTTTATAAAAAAGGTTAGCAGGGAGGTAAACGTTCCCTTTTTAGACTTACAGGATAAGCTTGCCATATCCAAGATAGCGGTAAAAGACATATTTATTGACCTTCAGCATCCTACAGTAGCGGCTCATAGAATAATAGCGGAGGCTGTGTATAATTTTTTGGAGAAAGAGGGAATGTGTGAAAATAAAACCTACAGCAAGTATAAATCTGTAAGCGACATGTAGTATATATAAATCAGCTATTTTCTGCTAAGAGTCACTATCAGATCTGCAAGTAAACCGGTAATAAAAATTATTAAAGAAGTAATTAATATAACTATATCCAACTGCTGCATATGATGTACGCCAAAGAAGACATCGTAAATACTTTTTGTTGTTCCAGCTAAAAATAGGAAAATGCTTAGAGGTAAAAATATCCTTAGGGGGTAAAAATATAAAATAATCCTAATGATAGCTACTAAATAATTGGCGGTGTCCTTTATTGGATGGAATTTTGATTTTCCAATCCGCTTGTAATATTCTATAGGAATAAATTTTACCCTATGGTTGTTACATAAAAAAGCTATGGTCATAGTTGTCACGCAAGAAAATCTATCGGGTATCAGATAAAAATATTTTTTCATAAGCGCTTTCTTGAAAGCGCGTAAACCAGAATTAGGGTCCGGTATGTTTGTTTGCGTAAGATACGAGGCAAGTTTCCTCATAAACCATTTTGTGGGGATTCTTAAGAATTTTATTTTGCCCTCTTCTTTTGAGCGTGCCCCTATAACCTGGTCATATTCCGGAAAATATTTTAGCAGCTCAGGTATTTTATGGATAGGATAAGAGCCGTCGGCATCAAGGGTTACTACTATATCCCCGCTTGAATTTAAAATGCCGGTTTTTCTGGCAGCGCCTGTTCCTAGGTTGGAAGGGTGCTGAAGCAGGACAATATTTTTTGTACTGGCGATTTTAAATGTGTTATCCGTGGAACCGTCATCAACCACGATTATTTCATATTCATAGCCGCTCTTAGACATGGTATCATTAACCAAGTCTATAGTTTTGCCTATAGAAAGCTCTTCATTTAATACGGGCAATACAATACTTATTTTCATGGTTTATGAGATTTAGTTATTACAAAATAACTTTATTTTCCGGGTTTGTCAATTATAAAAGGAAGTTGACCGTTAGTTCGATATATCCCTCGCTTAAACACACTGAAAATCTCTACGATATTTTCAGTGTAAGCTTCGGGATTAATTCGTCCGCCTCGGGCGGACTCATTAAAAAAATGAAATCTGTTACAGCAGGTCAGATGAAAGAAATAGATATAAAAGCCCAGAGATTTTATGGCATACCGCCTATAATTTTGATGGAGAATGCCGGGATACAGGTTGCTTGCCAGGCAAGGAATATGTTGAAGAATAAATACAAGCGGGTATGTATCTTCTGCGGAAGAGGTAATAACGGCGGAGATGGCTTTGTCGCAGCACGGCATTTGTATAACGAAGGTTTTAAAACCAGGGTATTTCTTATTGGAGAATACAAGGGCGTGAAAGAAGACGCCAGGGTTAATTTAGATATACTGCTTAAAATGGGTTTAGAGGTTTATGGGATATCGCATCCCTTTAGCAGGCTCTTTATATGTTCGCGCCGCAAAAACCACGCCATAAGTGGTCCGGATGGCGTAGCGGCGCTCAGTATGACCCAACTAAAACCTCGGACTAAAGTCCGAAGAATTATAGAAGGGTTTATTAATAATGAGCTGCGCCGCGCATCTCTTATCATAGATGCCATATTCGGCATAGGATTAAATGGTGAAGTACCCAGCGATATAGCCGAGCTTATTAGAATAATAAATGCCTCTAAGAAACCTATTTTATCCATTGATATTCCTTCAGGCTTAAATGCGGATACGGGAGAAATAATGGGTGAGTGTGTTAATGCCACAAAAACTGTAACGCTTGGCCTGCCAAAGAAAGGTTTTTTCAAAAACAAAGGCCCATCCAAGGTAGGAAGCCTGTCTGTTTCAAATATCAGTATACCAAGGAATTTATACATTCGCGGCCAGTAGAATCCCGAGTTCGCTAAAAGCGGACGAGGGGCAGAGTCCCGAGCTAAACGAGGGTAACAATGGCCGGTTCCTTCGCAAAAGCTCACCTCAGTACCGAGCACTTCGGTGCGAGGCAGGACACTGAGCAAGGCGAAGTGCAGTATGAGCCACACGG
>JAGVOB010000053.1 GCA_020052955.1 Candidatus Omnitrophota bacterium
AAGACAAGATATAAAAACAAAGAGAAAACGCTCTTAACTGTAAATTACTGACATTTTTAATTTGCAAAAAACCTGACATTTTCTATTTGCGTTTACAATAAGGTCTGATTTTTCTTGACGCTTAAAGTTAGCAAGTCTATAATAAACTTAAAAAAGCGAGGGAGATATGGAAATAGGAGCCCACAAGAGAAGAATATATTTAATTAACAAAAAACTCCAGCTAAAGTATGCCGCTTTGCTTGTAATTACCTTAACGGTAGTCTCCTTTTTTGTCGGGGCGATCCTTTATACCGGTATATGGAGTTTTGCATTAAGGGAATTTTCGGATTTTATTATAGCCGAAAAAATATCCACTGTTGAAAGAATCATTGCTTACGAGTCGGCAAGGTATGGCAAGGAATATCACATTACCCCTCCTGACGAGTTATTAGAGGAGTCGAAGCGCCTGAGCGAGCACGAGAAGGAATCCATAAAAGAGATTCTAAAAAAGGTAAACCTCAAGCTTCTGCCGCGGCTTTTCCTTGTGGTCTTGGTCATCGGGTTAGCCAGCATATTCTTAACCCACAGAATAGCGGGCCCTCTATATAGGTTCAGAAAAAATGTAAAGGCTATATCCGAGGGAGACCTTAGCGTAAAGTTTAATATAAGGAGGGGGGATGAATTCAGGGAATTAGCGGACGAATTATCTGTCATGACAAAGAGGCTTTTGGACGTTATTGTTAGATTCAGGGAGCTCTCAGAAAACATATTCGCTCATGCTCAAAGCCTCTCCCATTCAATTAAGCAATTACCCCTTGAAGAGAGGCAGGAGATAACCGCAACCTTTGATAGAATTGTGATGCTATCAAAAGAGCTAAAAGAGCTCTCAAATTTCTTAAAAATCGAGAAAGAAAAGCGCTGACATGAAATTTGAGATGAAAAGCTTCCTTATCCCGGATTTTTCATTAGAAAAATCCGCACCGAGCGATAGCGAGGGGCTGCAAGACCAAACTCGACGAGAGTTTGGTCGGTTTTGCAGGGTATCCCAAATTTTGCAGCTGCACAAAATAGTGCCTGCCCGCCTTTGGCGGACGAGGAAAAATCCGGGATTACCTCGTAAAATCAGCAAATCCTCGTCGGATTTGCCGAACGACCCCTTCGGGGCAAATTTTGCTATTGCAAAATTTGGGATTATACTCGCTCTCCTGATACTCCAGGCGCAGGCTCTATTTGCCGAAGATCTATCCGATGAGGCATTTCTGGATAAACTTCAACATGACACCTTCAACTACTTCTGGCAGGAGGCAAATCCTTCAAATGGCCTTATAAGGGATTCAAGCAGCCCTGGTTCCCCTTGCAGTATAGCGGCAGTCGGTTTTGGGTTGGTCTCTATATGTATAGCAGAGAAGAGGGGTTGGATTGATAGGCGGGATGCCTATAACAGAGTCCTTACTACCTTAAAGACCTTTTACAATGACCTGCAGACAGAACACGGCTTTTTTTATCATTTTGTTGATATGAATACCGGAAAGCGTGTATGGAACTCCGAGCTCTCGTCTATAGACACAGCCCTTTTTATTGCCGGCGCACTTTTTTGCGGTGAATATTTCAAGGGGACAAAGGTAGACCAGTTAGCACGGCTATTATATAGGCGAGTGGATTGGGCATGGATGTCAAACGGCAAGAACATAATATGTATGGGCTGGAAACCGGAAAGCGGTTTTTTACCGTATTACTGGGATTCTTATAGCGAGCTTATCATTCTATACGCTTTAGCCATAGGTTCTCCTACTCATCCGATACCCCAATCTTCATGGAGGGCGTGGAAGAGGCCGGTTGGTTCTTATGGTGACCACACCCTGGTATATTCATATACCGGAAGCCTTTTTACATATATGTATTCTCATGCGTGGATAGATTTTAGAAAGCTTATGGATGAAGAGATAAACTACTGGGAGAATTCAATCAAGGCTATTAAGGCGAACAGGCAATACTGCATTAATAATAAGGATAAATTTTCCACATATGATGAGGATTGCTGGGGCCTTACCGCCTCCCTTGGCCCGGATGGCTATAAGGCGTATGGCGCAAAGCCCGGGCTGGGTTTTCATGATGGGACAATCGCTCCTTTTGCCGCAATCAGCTCAATGCCATTCTATAGGGAATATGCCATGAGGGCAGCTAGGTCAATGTATGAGAAATACGGCGATAGGATGTACTGGAAATACGGCTTTAAAGATTCCTTTAACCTCACTAGGAATTGGTGGGCGAAGGATTACCTTGGTATAAACCAGGGTATAATTGTATTGATGATTGAAAATGCAAGAAGCGGTATGGTCTGGGATTATTTTATGAAAAACGATGCAATAAAGAGATGGTATCTAAAATGCCTGACAACGCAATCAACTTGCCCCACGATTGAATAGTTCATCTGCAACAGGTTTTTACTTATGTTAAAATCGTGAGCGAAAAAAAGCTTGAGTTCTTTGATTATAGGGGTGATTTTACCAGGCACCTTATATTTGAAAAAGGCATATTTTTAATCGCCGTAGCAGTTATAATATGTGCCGGTCTAGTTTTTATTGAGGCGGTTAAAAGTTGCGGGCGCTCAATAGATAAGTACAATAATTCTATAGTAAATCTCTATAAAAGCATAGACCCATCCGAACTCGTCGCCCCACAAGAGAAGGGAAAGGATAAATAGCTTCTTATTATATATGTTATTAATATACTGCGTTGTCTACTTAATAGAGTTATCATCTTAAATTCAAATATCAAAAATTAAATATCAAAATGACATATCAAAATCCAAAAATTAAGTAAAAAGATAGGCGGCAA
>JAGVOB010000047.1 GCA_020052955.1 Candidatus Omnitrophota bacterium
TAGACAAATTTGAAATAATCCCTAGTAGCATTATTAGCCAGAGAACCGCTATTACCTTCTCCTATCGAAATCCTTATATCTGCCCTCTGCCAGGTCTTTAGAAACTCGGACGAGGCTCTTCTTGGGTCAACACATCTCGTTCGCGAGCCGGTTGAGATTATCTTAATTCGTCTAAGTTCTCTTTTTGTAAATAAGCTTTTTAGCTGGTCGGTTTTAAACAAAATCCTCAAATCCCTCAATGTTGCATCCGCATCTGCTTCATCCTGCTTCACCGCTATTGCTACAGAGTGTCCTTGCCGCACCAGGAGTCTTGCAAATATCGCAATTGGCACTTCTTCTGGCAAATTATCCAACAGAATAAGGACGTTCTGTCTTTTCCTCGCATTAAGCTGTTTAAGTAAAATAGCAAAATCATCCTTTAAAAATTCAATCCTTTTTTCCAATATCCTTTTAAAGCCTTCACCGTTTATATTATTTCTGCCGCCTTCCATAAACATGCTTGTTCCGACAGAGTTAGCCAAGATAACAAATTCTGCCGCTTGGCGGAGTTTAGCATCATCACTCTGCCTTGAATTAACAGCCCCTTCTAACCACTCCAGAAGTTCAAGACCTGCTTTAAACCAAATACGTTTAAAATCATTTAACGGATAATGATTCCCGCTAACACATCTAATCAGCTGATAGGCAATCTCTTCTACCTCCCGCGGCGTCATATCGTTTATGCTTATACCCAGGTTACTCCAGTCATTATCAAGAAAAGCCTCCAATACCTGGCGAGCTTTGGCTTTTCTGTCCTCGGTTAAATCTCTGGCTGCCTCGTCAAAATACGCCTCAAAGTGCGCTATCTCTTTATCTCTTATATCGGCAAATTTATTAGGCCCTAATCTATAGCCAGCGGTGTCTCTTATTAAAATAGGCGATGGCTTTGGTATCCTGTTTGGATGAAGATAAGAAAGTATAATACGGGTATATTTTTCGGGCAGAAGCTTGTCCTCAAATAAGGCCTCTCGCAATGTCTTCATCCTCTCTATATCATCGCCTGGAAAGGGGGTTGGCTTAGGCAATTTTCTTGAAAAAGAATTTAGAATAACCCAGATATCTCCAATAATTACGCCTATAGCAGTTACAGTAAGAATTATTGCATTGAGTATCGAGGTAGAATCTTCTATGCCATACGTTGAAACAAGAAATATTGCCTGATTAATATTGAAGAGTGCCAGAAAGAAACCAAAAGCACATAAAATAATCAGCAGGGCTTCATTAGAGCTTACATTGGCATCCTTACCCTTTATGCCGCTACCTCTTTTATCGTCCGATAACGCTTTAAAAAGTAACCTTGCGAATATATATACGGACGAAAATATCGCAGCATCTCCAACCGTCGCATATATATCTAAACCGACAAAAATATAATTATAAGCGACCATACTGTTGCTTATTAAATGGTGAAAATTGACTGATACACCCCCGATAGCCAATCCGAGAAATATTATATCTATTATTTTTAATACATGGTTCTGTTCCCTGCGTATAACATCCTTAACAAACGGCGCTAGAAATACAGCGCCAAATAAAGGCCCTAAAAATGTAAGAAGCCGGACTATCAGTTTTTCATTCCTTGCATCCTCTACTCGTATTCCGGTTATCTGGGGCAATATAATATCAAGCAGGAATAACAAAACTGACACCGCTAAAATTGCAATTATGACATCCCTATTCTGCCAGGCAGTTTTTAACAATAATTTAGCCTTTTCCCTCACAGAAACTCGTGCCACATCCCGTTTTTTATATTGAGAGGTAACAGATTTTACAAGAGGTAGGATATTAAACGTGGCAAAGATGCGGAGGGTAGATACACCGCGCAGTCTTGCCTCTTCTCTTGCAAGGACAATAGGCAGCAGGAGCTTGCGTAGCAGGTTGAATAACCAGTTGTCGGATTTGGCGATAAGCCAGTTAAGTATTTTAACTTCTTTATCTTTAGTTTGAGCTAGCCAACCAGCAGGAAGTTCGCTTTGATTGACATAACTAACTGTAACATCGCCGAATTGTTCTATCATACGCTGTTTCCAGGTCTCTACCATCTCCTTTGCGCCTGCATCCTTCCAATCTTCTCCTTTTATTTCTGGTTTTGTCAGGAAGGTTAAGATACCTAAAATTAAGCTTAATCCTGTTGGAATTGCCCATATAATTCCAATGCCCGCTCCAAAGACATAAGGAACGATGAAAATGCTTCTATTTATTCCTGTCAAATATTCTAATATTACAGGTAACGAAAACATTAATATGCTAACTATTGCCTCTAATGCAAAATATCTGGCAGTCTGCCGCAGGCTGAAGGGCGAAGAAGAAATTTTTCTACTTTTACCCTCCAATACATCAAATAACTTCCATATCCCTGGAATAAAAACTGCTATGTCTGCAAGATTTAAGGCTATAACTTCAGGACCTAATACTAACCAGTCAACAACTCCCTTGCCGAATAAAAATGACAGAACAAGACTTATCATTCCTCCTACTTGTAATAAAGAAAGTGTTTGACGTTTTTCTGATTCTGGGACAAATAGAAAACGTAAAATCATAAGTAGGCTTGATATTAATGCTAAGGGTATTACAATCATTGTGGGTATACCAAATAGTACACTAGTGTGCAAGATGTTAGTTATGCCAATAAACACTGGAATTATATATTTGGTCTGTCCAAATGAATCAACGCTTTGCGGGATGCCAGTAATCATAGGAATTAAGACCTTTGTGAGTTGATCGAAGAATACAACTCCTCCTACAGTGATTATTAGCTTCAAAATAGGCGAGATGCCTGGGCTACTCTGAAGGGTCTGTTGAGGTTTAGAAACAGTTGGTTCAGGTATTTTTGCTTTAATTATAGGCCCTTTTCCAATAAATAAACTAAGTGTTCCGGCAACGACTAATGCAGTCGTTATAAATCCAACTATTATACTGAGTTCAAATGAACGTAAAAAATTAAACGTGAAATAAGTTGCAGCAATAAACGTCAGTACGCCAAAGAGAAATGCTGCTACGCCTACCAGTGCATCCTCTTCGTTTTTGCTTGTAATATATTGCCCCAATCCCTCACTCAACCCAACATTCGCCTCCTCCCCAAACACCCTAAGCACCTCTGAGATTTTATCAGGAAGGTCTATTCGGCTGTGTTTAGGATTAGCTGTATTAAACACAAGGCGGACAGGCTGGTTAAGGAGTGTTTTATCTGTAAGGTAGACTATTAATAGTTCTTCTACAAAGGCAAGGTCATTTTCGTAGGTATCGCCATAGTTATTGATGAAGTATTGTTTTAATGTGTCAAAGCTATTGATTGGAGAATTGGGGTCATAGAGGGAGGGGTCTTTTAGCTGAGAGAGAAGTTTCTGTATTAGTTCTGGAGTATCTCTAAGTTGTTTGTGTAAGGATTCATGATAGTTAAGGTATTTAAGGACATCTTCTTTAGTTAATGGCGGTGAGCGGCCTAAGTGTGCATTTAGAACCTCTACTAAATATGGCAATGCCTCATGTTCTATTATAACTTCACCCTTTTCATCAACTCGGGCTACACCAAGGCCTTTATTAACCACTCTGTCATAAACCTCCTCTGAGACTTTACCGGCTGAGTATGCCTCAACTAATTTTTCCTTAAACGCTCTCCAGAGATACAGAGGCAGGTGGTGAAGGTTGGTGTCGGATTTTGGATTATCCCCTTCTTTTGGATTGGTGACAGGTGGTGGTGCGATAATATGGGATATAGCGAGGGTCGTAATACCCAATATTTGAAGTTCGGCTCTAACCGGATCAATACCTAAGGCGACTAAACGGAGATATTCCCATGCATCTGAAGAACGGCCAGTTTCCTTAGCAAGTGCTTCCGCTATCCCAGCCAGGATGTCACCCACATGGTAGCTCCAATTCGGTTCTGGGATATGCCAGCGCTTAACCTGGGATATGTTTCTGAATAATATGGATCGCCATTCCTGTGCTTTTTTCTTCGTAACGTATCGACTTGCCACTGCTTGCCATCGTTTTTCTGGATCTTTGAGTTCTATAAAAATATCTTGGCCTTGCTGAAATCCTTGTGTAGTAATGTTGTGTTCTCTGAAAGATGTTAGGGTTCCGAAGGCCGAGGCGGTTGGGATGTCTATAGCAATCAAACCGTCTCTTGCAAAATCGTGAATGCCCTCATGGACAATGGTGTCAGAATGCGGCATCATAAGAACAGGGAGATTTATTTTTCTTGAACCAGAATAGACATACCCTGCTGCAGTACTAATATCATTAAACAAAGCAAAATAAGATGTAATAGACAGAACAAGGAGCCCCACTACCCAGTCAAATGGAGTCGCAGACTCACCACTAAGCCACATTCTCTGAAGATATGTGGCCTGTACCCCAAGTCCAGTACACGCCATGAGGAAGGCATAGAATTTTAACATTAGCCCTTGCATGGAAAAATCCCATCTAAAAATTAGCTTAAGATTTGTAGTCCCGATTGTTCTGAGGGCTAACGAATCGGCAATGGCGCTTCGTTCCTCGGCAGTCTTGTTGTCTTTGAAGAATAAGTCACTCAAGAAATAAGCTTTTTCACGAATGATGCGCTGCTGTTTGGTAGATAATCGGCCTAATGGAACGTCAATCAGTAACCATTTGACCACAGAAACTAACTTGGTAGATGAAGCTTGAGGGTGTGAAACTCGGAACACATCCCATTTTCCAAGTCTCTCCCTCAGCCATTTCCACATCCTATTTAGTCCATTAGTCGTGTCTTGTCTGATGGCGGGCGGCGAGATAGCCGTATTATGCGCAAATATGTTATTTCCGATGAAGTTATGCGTTCCTTCTACCTCAATATCGTAGACGTGCTCATAGCCGCAGTATTCAATAGAGACGATTTTGTCCCACATTATATCGGAATCTGCAACGCTTTTGTCTTGACTTTTAGAAAAAGACATAGTATTCTTATCTATAGGAAGGGTAGATATGTTAAAACGATTTAAAGTAATAATCGAACCGGAGTCAGATGGCGGGTATTCTGTCCATGTGCCTGCACTTCCTGGTTGTGCTTCGCAAGGCGAAACTATAGAAGAGGCAATCGCCAATATTAAAGAAGCAATTGAATTATATATCTGGTCTCTTAAGGACGATAACCTGCCTATCCCAGAGTCCGATGTAAATGTTGAATTGAGGGAAGTAGAAGTCTCAGTATGACCAAACTTCCTCATATCTCTGGCAAAGAAGTTATCCGTGCCCTTGAACGGCACGGATTTTTTATTAAACGTCAAAAGGGCTCCCATGTAATTATGAAGCACAAAACAGATATCACTCGTAGGTGCATTGTTCCTTTGCACGGTGTACAAACTGGTAACATAGTTTACAAAATATACCGGGTACATAGTTTACATATTATACTATACGGCAAGGAGGTAACATGCCATGCCGTGGAAAATA
>JAGVOB010000015.1 GCA_020052955.1 Candidatus Omnitrophota bacterium
AATAAGAGAAAAGCCGTTATTTTGTAATTCTTAAGTTGTCAAAGAACAGTTTTTGCGGGGAGGGGGTAAAATTTAGCGAATTACCGCACAGCCACCTAGCCCCCTCAAGGATGGCATGGGTGCGGTTTTCTGGCCGCGAATGTATCAGACTGAAATTACTTTCTTTACCTCCGGGAGCTTTTCTTTAAGGCGTTTCTCTATGCCCATCTGCAGCGTCATCTGGCTCATAGGGCACCCGCCGCAGGCGCCCTTAAGGCGCACCTTAACCGTGCCGTCCTCAGCCGCATCTACCAACTCAAGGTCTCCCCCGTCAGCCTGAAGCAGGGGCCTAATCTCCGCAATAACCTTGTCTACATCTTCTTTTTTTAACATTGTCGCCTCCTCATACTAAGTTATGAGTGATAAGTTATTAGTTACAAGTTGGTTAAAAAACTCATCACTTATAACTCATAACCCATAACTATCTTTTATATCCCTGCTTGTTCAAGTATCTCCGGTATCTTATCCGCCCACCCAAGCGGCATAATATGTATACCCTGACAGAGGCCTTTTAATTCCTTTATTAGCTCTACCGTAATCTCTATGCTCGTTTTTACCTTATCTGTGCTTTTCTGCATCCTGTCAATAAGGGCCTCAGGAACAGACACGCCGGCAACATTGGCATTCATAAATTTTGCCATACCGGCAGACTTAAGCAGAACAACGCCCGCCATAATGGGAACATTAAGATGTTTCACCTTCTCAATAAAGGCTGCAAACTTTTCGGGTTCATAAACTGCCTGCGTCTGAAAAAACCGAACCCCCGCCTTAACCTTTTTCTCCATCTTAATAAGCTGCGGTTCAAGCGGGACTGCTCCCGGGTTTACTACCGCACCGAGAAAAAATTTTGGATTACCTTCAAGGGGCTTTCCTGCCATATCAAAGCCACCTTCTAAGGTCTTTGCCGTATTTATCAGCTGGACGGAATCCAGATCAAACACAGGTTTTGCCTCGGGATGATCTCCTAGGGTGGTAAAATCACCCGTCAGGCATAATACATTTTCCACTCCCAGTATCGCGACGCTCAATAGATCTGATTGAAGGGCAAGGCGGTTTCTATCCCTGCATGTAAGCTGAAAAACCGGCTCTATGTTTCTATCCAGCAAAAGCTTAGATACTACAAGAGAGCCTGCTTTCATTACCGAGCTCTGGAGATCCGTCACATTCACTGCCACAACCCTGTCTTTAATAACCTCTGCTTCGTGAAGGCACTTACTTACATCGGTGCCCTTAGGGGGAGCTATCTCTCCCGTTATTACGAATTTGCCTTTCTCTAAAGACTCTTTGAGTTTACTCATACTTCTTTTGTTATTTTAGTTAAATAGTGTGTATAATCGGTTAGGTCTTTCGGTTACGGTAAGGAAGCCCGTATCGTCTAACGGATACGTTGTTCGGCTAATAAGACTTGAGACGTAACCTAAAGACGCCTAACGAAACGGGTATCGTTACCCTGACCCTTGGACGATAAACAAGATTGAAGTTAAGCCCCCCTTATTTATTCATAATCCGCTTATGCGGCTTAATCTGTTTGGAATAGTCCTTTGGCTTCTGTATTTCAATAAGATAATCAAGATTTCCACTTTTACTTAAACCTTCATATATAAGCGCCCAGGCGCAGTCACACTCCTTGTCCACCTCGCATTTACCCTTATTTACCCCGCCGCATGGCCCGTTTAATAAACCCTTAGGGCACCTTGTAACTGGGCATATCGCTACCCCGACGTCCGAAAGGACACATGCTCCGCAAGCGGAACATAGCTCGTAGAAATCCCCCTTCTTATCGGTTGCGCCCATAAACATAGTATTGCATCCGATCTTAACCGGCTTGTTAAAGCGGGACATTTCTTTTACAGATTGAGCCCCAAGACCACAGGCCAATACCAGGATAATATCGGCGTCTTCCACCGCCTTTCTATTCTTGGCAAAAGCGGTCAAAACCTGAGGGGCAACGCAGGGCGCATTCGGAATGCAATATCCCGTAACAGCCTTCCCCTTAGACTCCAGTTCGCCTTTTATAGCCAGAAGCTCCGGCTCCCCCCCCGTCTTGCAGGTAGTCGAGCACTCGCCGCATCCCACCAGAAAGACATTCTTCTTATCGCCGATTGCCTTTAAGATCTCATCTATCTTTTTACTCTCTGTAATTATCATATAAGACTGCCTCCAGAAAAAATTTCAGAAAAATCAACCTTTGAAGTTTAACACAAAAATTTACGGGCGTCAATTTAATTTGGTTAGTGTTTATAAAAATGATTGACTTTAACCGGTTTCTATATAAGAATACCTTATACATATACATAACAATTGAATTGCTATTTATGCCTTATTAAGTGAATTTGGCTTAGTAATATCCATTTTTTATGACGTATTAACATATGTTTGGTAGGGGGTAAAACTGAGCTTAAAAGCGAAATTAGCCATATCGGTATTGTGTCTTACCTTTATCCTCTCTGGAACTGTTTTTGCTCAAAATGTGCCGGAAGGAGCAATATCCGGAGAGGTTGAAAAAAATTTGGCTACAACAGAAATGATACTTAAGAAGAGGGGAAAAATTTCTGCTGAAAAAATGGACATGGCAATGGATATCGCCATAAAAAAATTGCAGGCTTCTGCTGAAAAGATGACTTTCGCGATGGATCTTGCCATAGAAAGACTGCAGGCTTCTGCTGAAAAGATGGAAACGCCTGAGGAAGAAATACAGGTTTCAAATGAGCAGAGGTTTCTGATTAAAGATTTTGAGTTTGAAGGCACCACTGTTATTAGCTTAGGGCATTTAAAATCGCCGCTAAAAGGATATATCAATAGAGAATTATCCTATCAAGATCTAAAAGATGCTTGTCAAATTGTCACTACCCTCTATCGTAAACAAGGTTATTTTTTAGCTAACGCCTATCTAAAACCGCAGGAAATAAGAGACAACATAGTAATTATCAGCGTTATCGAAGGCCGATTGGGAGAGGTTAAAATACAAGTACCCGAACATTATAAAGAAAAATTTATCAGGAAGCATTTTCGGCCGGCGTATAAGGGGATTATAAACTATAAAAAACTTCTTAAATCCCTGCTTATTCTAAATGAATACCAGGATTTAAAGGTCAAGGCTACATTGGAAAAAGGCATTGCGCCTTATACCGTGGATATTGCCATTGAGGTAGAGGATAAACTGCCCTTACATGTGTCTACCGATTATAATAATTTTGGTTCAAGATATGTATCTAAAAATAGGGTTGGCGTAAGTATCGAATATGGGAATCTAATTTTTGGAGGCGATGAAATTCTCATAAGGGGGGTTGCCGGAACGCCCGAGAGAACCTTAAAGTTCGCTAAAGCGGCATACTCCCTGCCCGTCAATGGGTATGGCACAAAGGCGGAGTTCTCTTATACCGGCGTTGATTTTGACGTTCAGAGAGAATATAGACAGCTGGAAGCCGGCGGCCAATCAAATATATACGGCTTCTCCCTAAGTCATCCCGTAACCAGAACGCAATTAACGAATTTAGACTTTAATGTTGGTTTCGATTATAAGCAAGCAAAAAACTACTTGCTAGGCCAGATTACAAGCGATGACGAACTAAGGGTTTTTAAGGCGAGCTTAAGCGGAGACCATATTGATAATTTTAATGGGAGGAATTACTTCTCCCTGCTTGGATCAATAGGGGTGGAGGATATATTCGGCGGTTCAGAGCATGATGACCCCAATGCCTCGCGGGTTGGCTCAGGCGGTGATTTTATTAAAGGTGACTTTGAACTAGGCCGCTATCAGAAATTTATATGGGATACCTATCTTTTAATGAGAAATACCTTCCAGGCGGCCTCTGATGTTTTGCCTATTTCTGAAGAACTATCTATTGGGGGAGCCGATACGGTAAGGGGATATCCCCAATCGGAATATCTGGGTGATTACGGCTATAACGGAAGTTTGGAGCTTAGGCTTGAGCCTCCCTTCATTTCTAATAATAGAGTCCCATTCACTCATAAATCCTTTAAGGAGCTGGTGCAATTATTGGGTTTTGTTGATTATGGCAATGTATTTCGGAAAAACGCATTGTCTGGTGAGCAAAAACATGATGAGATTGCGGGCGCAGGCGCAGGCGTACGGTTACAGTTTACTAAGGATATAAACTTTAGAATAGATGTCGGTTTCCCTATTGTAAATAAAGAACCTTCTGATGGCGCAAATTCGCACGTTTATATGCAGGGAATAGCAAGGTTTTAGTACATTGTAATAAAACATATTGACAATGTACTAAAAGGGGGTTTTGCGGAAGTGCGTTGTAGTCAGAATTAATATTACAACGCACTAGTAGGCAGAAAGGTGCTTATACTTTAGAATTATTTTTGAAAAATAACCCTTAAAATTTAACTAATATGCCCAGTACAAACAGATGGCGGATTCCTAAAGACGCTTCCTTAAGGTTCCTCTCTTTATTAATTATTCTATTGGTATCGCAGATGTGTTTTACATCATTTTTACACGCCTTGCCGGAGGGGGAGCAGGTAATTTCAGGAAATGCAACCTTCGAAAGTCCCGATTCTAACACGTTAAATATTAATACCTCCGATAAGGTCATCATTGAATACAACGGTTTTAGTATTGCTCAGCCTGAAACTGTACGATTTAACCAGCCGTCTACATCCTCAGTGGCTCTAAATAGAGTCATCGGTGCAAACCCCTCGGAATTATACGGCTCGCTTTTAGCTAATGGCCAGATATTCCTGGTTAATCCCAATGGTATATTCTTTGGCCCAAATTCTGTAGTTGATACAGGCAGTTTCCTGGCTTCTACATTAGATATATCCAATGATAACTTCCTTTCAGGTAATTATAATTTTTCCCTGAAAGAAGGCTCAAACCTTTCCTATATTATTAATAAAGGCAAGATTAAGGTTAACCCGGAAGGGTTTGTGGTCTTAATTTCTCCCACAGTTTCCAATGAGGGTGTGATTGTTGCGAATTTAGGCCAGGCGGTCATTGGCGGCACTTCCCAGGCTGTGTTAAATGTTGACGGACAAGGTTTGATTAATTTTGCGATTCCTAAAACAGATAAAGAGCCGGGAACAATTTTAATTCCCGCAAATCAGGTGTCGGATTTATTAAGGTCCGTGGTTAATTCACCGGATATACTTGAAGCCGGCCAGGTAATCGAAGAAAACGGAGTCATAAAATTAGTAGGGGCAGAGGGGCTGGTAGTCAATTCCGGAACTGTAAAAGCCAAAGATATAAATATTGATAGCGGCGATAAAGGCACAAGTTATATTTCAGGTGCCCTTGACGCCTCTGGTGTTAATACCGGCGAAAAGGGCGGCAAGGTACAAATACTTGGGAAAAATGTAGGCTTATTTGATGCTGATATTAATGCCTTTGGAGATAGCGGCGGCACAGTTCTCATTG
The DNA here is from genome assembly GCA_020052955.1 of Candidatus Omnitrophota bacterium. GTDB lineage: Bacteria > Omnitrophota > Gorgyraeia > VGKN01 > VGKN01 > JAGVOB01. The sequence goes on from JAGVOB010000015.1 coordinate 5,429, forward strand.
GTGGCAATTATCAAGGTAAGGGCACAGCCTACAACGCCAAACGCACATATGTAAGTTCCAATTCCAATATTAATGCCGATGCCTTAAGTAACGGGGATGGCGGGAAGGTAATTGTCTGGTCAGACGAAATTACACGTTTCTACGGCGATATCAGTGCCCGCGGTGGCACAAATTCTGGTGACGGCGGGTTTGCGGAAGTATCGGGAAAAGAGCTGTTGAAATTTAAAGGGCAGGTTGATTTAGGATCTACATATGGAACTGCCGGAACATTACTTTTAGACCCAGCCAATATAACAATTTCTACCGGCGCAGATGCTAACACCTTCGGGTTTACTGCCGGCGGCGACCAAACTGAAGCGTTTGGTGATGATGCGGGTTTAGATAGCGTTTTTGATGTCACTGCCGGGACAGGTAGTTTTGCCGGTGTGACCGCAGGTTCTACTATCGAGTTGCAGGCAACTACAGATATTACCGTAAGCAACGCTTTTAATGTAGGCACAGCTACCGGGGCCACAAATGTAAGTTTAGTATTACGGGCCGGCAATAATATTAATGTCAATGCTAATGTAACCACCACAGGTACGGGTACTCTAACTGTAAGTGCTGATGATAATGTTCCCAACGGAGCAGGAGATATTCTTATCGGAGCTGTAGGCGGTTTGGCCACTGCCGATCAATCTATTAATCTTACCGCAGTTTCTTTAGGTATAACAGCTGGAGGCACAATTAATAGCGGGTCCGGAGCTATTACAATAAACCCTAGCCAGGCAAGCACTGTGGGTCTGGGTGCCGGTGCCGGGACAATGAGCATTACTGATACCGAATTTGATGCTTTTTTTACCACATCCGGAACATTAACTATAGGAGGCGCAAACGCAACAACCCTTGTCATAGATACTTTAACGATGCCTGCTACAGTTACTGGCACATTGGCGATTACTGGCACTACAATTAACATTAACGGTGTCTTAACCGCAGCTGGTCCTGTCTCTATCACTAACGCAGGCGTCCTTACAATAGCTGCCGCAGGCGATATAACCCTTGACGGCGCATTCACCCAGAACGGCGCTGGGCTGGTCTCTACAGCCGGCGATATTGATACCACGAATGACGCAATAAGCTTCTTAAGAGCA
>JAGVOB010000188.1 GCA_020052955.1 Candidatus Omnitrophota bacterium
CAGGTATAACATCGTTACTCACCCCTTTTTAGGGTGAGTATACCTGACATTTTCTATTTGCAGAATACTGACATTATTATATTGCGTCTACAGAAAAATTTGCCAACTGGCGTTTAAATTTTACTTGATTCCGCAAAGGCTTTTGCGGAATCTTAGATAATATAACTTCTTATGCTATAAAAAAACCTCGCTCTTGGATTTTTCTTGATCCTGAGGAGCTTTATAGCATTTTTTGAGCTCAAATAGGTTGATATAATTTCCTATGCTATCAAGATTTTAATTAGCGTGGCCTGCTACCTTGAAGAGACCCTTATCTTGACAATATTAATTTCCTTTTTTATCTCTGCTAATTCTTTAATAATCTCGTCTTGCTTTGTAATAATTGTGCTGAGTTTCTCGTTTGTACTTTTCTGGGTATCCTCTGATTCCGAAAATGAAGAATTGCTTTTCATCAATATTACCGAAATAACTGCTGTGGCAACTAATAAAACAAAAAACTTTTTTAGATTCATATTAACCTCCAATTTTGTATACAGAAAGCCTGTCCCTCTCAATCGGCTTAACCTTTATAATAAATTCATCTGAACAGCCATAATTAGCGTATAAAACGCTAACCTTTTCTTCCTGCTTACCCTTGCTAAAATAAGTGGTTATCATTGCGGATAAATTAATAATTTCATCGTTTATGTCGCCCTTTAATAATGCGGTAGAACCTGCAAAATTTTCACACCTTAAAATAATATCGGAATTCCTAAAAAATGATGCAAGCGTTTTGTTTTCCCCATCGTTTCTGCCTACTATAAGCCTTGCGGTTTTAGATAGTCTGAAGTGCCTTCCGATTTTTAACAGTTGCGCATTTTCTACGTTCAAGTTATCGTGTGTCATGAGGTCTTTTAACCTTATTGAAAAATTTTGGTCGGTTAAAAGACAGCCTCCGCTTGGGCAAGGATAATCATTGATGCCAATTTCTTTTGCAAGCCTTAATTGCGGTTTCCGCGAGCGGCCGCTAAGACTTAAAAGTTTTTTCCTATCAATAATACCGGCTTTTTCCGGCACGGTAGGCGGAAATAGTCGGGCGGATAGAGGCCTCAATATAAGCCCGCCCAGGCCTGATTCCCTTTCGATAATTTTTATTGCATCCATGCGCTGAGACATTGGCCTTTCTCCAAGCACCTCTCCAGTTACAATAAAGCCCGCACCAGTCTCCTGCATATACTGTTTTGCAATTTTAAACATAAATATCCTGCAGTCTATGCATGGATTCATATTTTTTCCATATCCATATTTTGGTTTTTTTATAACTCTAAGATATTCCTCGGTGATATTAAAAACCTTTAGCTTTACTCCCATTTGGTTTGCCGCCTTTTGACTTGACAGACAGGTACTATTTTTTGATGTGCAGTTGCAGAAAACAGTTATAAAGTTTATAGCCTCAAGTTCTATTCTCTGCTCCTTAACAAGAAAAGTGGCTAATGTACTATCCAGTCCTCCGCTCAATAACGCAATGGCCTTCGCTTTCATTTTAAATTCTCAACTATTTTTTCGCTCATAACTATCTTTTAAACATTGCAGTATTGAAAAGATCTTCATTTCAAAATCAGCAGAATTTATAAAAGTAGCCCCCATCCCAAAAATCATATTCTGTTCTACTCGGTCATTTGTTGCGACTAATATTTTTTTCTTATTTTTTTCCCTATATACCAGCCTCTCGATTACTGTATCAGCGGTCTCGCCTTTCTTTGAAAATATTATGCTTAAGCTACCATCTTTTTTTGAGAGCTCCTTAGCGCCATTACCGTCAAAAACTATACTAACCTCCTTACCAGTGTAATCAGAAAAATTTTGAAGCGTTGAAATCAAGGATAACCTTTTAAACTCTAAGCTTTTATTTCTTAACCGCGTTAGATATTGCCAGCTATTTATAACATTATATCCGTCCACGATGATATGAGTAAAATCATCCATCATTTAATGCCTTACAAGAGGGTTTCTATTGTCATCTTCATTAAGAATTTCATGAACCTTAGGGTGTCTAAAAAGGGGTTAATATGGCTTTTTCTGCCTAGGTATATGGTATTTATCGGTATCGATTCTATCTTGAATTTCTTCTGTGCAGCTTTAAGCAATATTTCGGATTCTATTTCAAAATTCATACTGGTAAGTGATACATTCTGCAGTACATTTTTCCTTATAAGCCTGAAACCGCACTGAGTATCGGGAATGTGCTGTTTAATCAGTGCACTTAAAATAAGCGACATAGTTTTATTCGTAAGCCTTCTCATAAGAGGCATACCCTTCTTTTCGGCCATTCGGTTTCCTATAATAATATCTCCTGAAGAAGCTTCCGCACATCTGATAAATTTGCAAAGCTCGGATGGATCATGCTGAAAATCGCCATCCATGGTGATAACTGCGTCAAAATTGTTTTTTAACACATATTCAAAACCGCTCCTTAAGGCTACCCCCTTACCTGCCCTCTCTTTATGGCTTATTACATGAACCTTTTCTTCGTTGGCCAACTTTGCAGTTGAATCTAAAGAACCGTCATCTACAACTATAACATCTTTTACGAATAATCTAATCTCTTTTATCAAACCTCTAATCGTTGATTCTTCATTAAAAGCAGGTAAAAGAACGCATAGCCTCATTTTAGATTAGTCTTTATAAAATTTTCTGAACATTATCCACTGCGTTGGATATTGCCTTACAATATTTTCAATGACTGAAACATAACTTCTTGTAAGCTCGACAACGTCCTCTTCAAAAATTCCTTTTTTCTCAAACTGGATTGGGCCATGTAAAATCATATTAAAACCGTCTTTCTCTCTTAATAGGAAGCCGGGCAAAATCCTTGCGCCGGTCCATAGAGACAGCATGGCAGGTCCCCTGGGAAATTCGGCATCCCTGCCGAAAAACTTAACCGTTACCGAATTGTTCGAAAAATCCTTATCACCTACAAGAGCGAGTATTTCGTTTCTTTTAAGGGCACTTATACAACCTCTTATATTTCCTAACCCCAGTACATTTGAACCCGCCGATTGTCTCTGTCCAACAAATATTTTGTTTACTGATCTATTATCATGCGTAAGAGCTACCGAGTTTAATCTAAAACCGAGCCTAGACATAATTATGCCTAATAATTCCCAATTCCCTATATGGGCTGTTAAGCCTATTATGCCCGAATTTCTTTTAAGCTCATCCTGAAAATATTCAAGTCCCACCATCTTGACATTTTGCTTAATAAATTTCTCATCTAGACTTCTGACCCTCAAAAATTCTAGTATATATAGGGCGAAGTTTCTAAATACTTCCCGCGCATAACAATCTAGTTCTTTTTTGTCCAGCGATAAAATAACCTGCAGGTTATTTCTTACGCTTTCGAAATCCTCCTTTGAAAAAAAACTATAAACATCCGCTATGCGTATAGCTATATATCCGGATGCCTTGCGGGGTAGGGCATTAGCCAGGAAAATACCTATTTTGTAAAGCAGGAATTGAAACACTATAATAAATGTAGAATAAACCTAACAAGATCTATTGTAGAGCTTGGTTTTCCTAGACTCTTAGCTTGCTCTCTCATCTGATTCAACTTATTTTTACTACATAATAGCTCCGTTACCAAAATAGGTATATCTTCTTCCTGTTTGGCTCTGATCGCAACGCCGGCTTTTAAAAGAAATTTGGTATTGTTCTCTTCCTGCCCGGGTATGGGATTTACTAATAGCATAGGGAGGTTTTTAGAAAGTGCCTCCGCAGTAGTCAGACCTCCGGGCTTAGTTATTATAAGCGATGCGATTGACATGAGTTCATTTATATTATCAACATATTCTAATATCAATATCTTCTTTTTTAACCTACCTTTTCTCTTTTCTAACCTTCTTTTTAATTTTGAGTTACGACCACAAACTATTATAAGCTGAAATTCAGTTCTTAATCTGTCTAATGCATGGGTTAGTTCAACAATTGGGCCTAAGCCCTGGCTACCTCCCATAAGAAGTATAACCGGTAATTGCCAATCGATATTAAATTTTTTAAATATTATTTCTTTATCCATATCAATACTAAAATTTAGATTAATAGGTATCCCGAACATCTTTATCTTCTCTTCAGGAATACCGTCTTCAATAAGCCTTACCTTTGCATCTTCTGTCGGCACAACATAATAATCAACGTTATCATATATCCAATAGGAGTGCGGCATATAATCTGTGAGAACGCCGATTAATGTAGCGGGAAATCCATAAGTCTTTTTATAATCGCTGACCAGGCCGCAGGGAAATGCTTGAGTGCAACATATTACCTTAGGGAAAAAATCTTCAAGTAAATTCATAAGCTTCTTTGAATTAAATTTATGTATCAATTCTCTCAATAGCTGTGTATTCTTAACAATCTTTGGGTTATCATAGAGATATTCCCATACCTCTGGCCTTCTCTTTATTATTCCCATATAGGTCCTATTTATAATCTTCTCCATGATTGGATTGGTATAGTTTGCCGCGTTTATGTTAAGCGTGCTTATATCGGGATTAGCCGTCTTTAACGCTTTCTCAATAGCCAGGCTTGCGCAGTAATGCCCGGAGTTTTCGGATATATACATTAGTAATACGTTTTTCGGACGCTCTTTTTCCATAACATCATCCAACTTTTTTAAGATTCATAACAATATCAGCCTTCCGCTTCCTCTATAACAGCAATAACGTCACCGACTTTTACTGCATCGCCCTCTCCAAAGTTCACCTCGCTAAGAACCCCTGAGCATGGGGCAGGAATATTGAAGGTGGCCTTATCGGTAGTCATCTCTACCAGGTCTTCGCCCTCAGTCACCTTATCTCCTTCTTCAAAATGCCAATATGATACAGTAGCCTCGTTTACTCCACTACCCAGTTCTGGCAATATAACTTTCGTCATTAGTTTTACCTCCTAATTTTAAAAGTGCATTTTTTGCCAAATATGAACTCCTGGCAAAAGGACTGCTCAGAACGTATTTAAAACCAGCCTTATAGGCAAACTCTGAATATAAGTTAAATTCTTCGGGAGAAACAAACCTTATAACATCCATACAATTTTTATCAGGTTTCAGGTATTGCCCTATTACCAGAATATCACAACCCGTAAGCCTTAACTGTCTAATAGTCGACAAAACCTCTTCTTGTTCCTCGCCGAGACCAAGCATTATAGAACTTTTTAAGAACGCCTTTTTTGAATTTCGACCTAAAAAATTCAGCACCTCAAAACCTCTTTGATACGATGAATACACCCTAACCCTTTTATAAAGGCTTTTAATGGTCTCCAAATTATAGGAAATAACATCAGCTCCTGAACTGATAACTAATTCCAGAAGCTTAGGTTTAGCATTAAAGTCAGGTATAAGTATTTCTATCTTCGTTTTTGGGTTAAATTTTTTAATAGCTATTACAGTATTATAGAATTGATTTGAACCTTTGTCCGTCAGGTCATCCCTGGTAACAGATGTAATTACGGCATACTTTAAATCTAAAATTTGTACAGCGCGGGCTATTCTTTCAGGCTCTTCAAAATCTACCTTTTCAGGAGAACCCTTTTTAATCCCGCAGAAGCTGCAAGACCGCGTACATATCTTACCAAGAATTAAAAAGCTTGCATGCCCTTTGGAGAAACATTCAAACAGATTCGGGCATTTTGCCCAATAACATATAGTATTAAGATTAAATTTATCTAACAAGCCTTTAACTTCAAGAAATCTTGTATTTATGATAACTTTCCTCTTAATCCAATGCGGGAATTTTACCATCGCACCTAAACCCAAAAACCTCCATAAAACTTTCTATAAATGTGCGCTTTGCGGAATGCATGTCTATTCTCGTATCCAATACACTTGCCAAGGATGTCATTCGTAATTTTCTTATGCCGCAGGGATTAATAAGATTAAAATAATCTAAGTCAGAATTTATATTTATGCTTATGCCATGGTATGTTACCCACTTTTTTACACCTATGCCTATTGAGGCTATCTTTTTATCCCTCACCCAGACACCCGTCAGGCCTTCTTTCCTTGTAGAATTAACTCCAAAGTCCTCAAAAAACCTTATAACGCTTTCCTCAAGTTTTCTCAAATAATCTATTATCCGAAGGTTAAGAAGTTTAAGATTCATAATTGGGTAGGCTACTAACTGACCCGGCCCATGGTATGTTATATCCCCTCCCCTATCCACTTCATAAACAAATATTTCTCTTTTTTTAAGTTCTCTTTGATTTATAAGAAGATTACTTTTTGAACCGAGCCTACCTATTGTATAGACGTGCGGATGTTCTAGTAAAATCAGCACATCGGATATTTCGTTAAGCTGACGGCTCATTAAAAATTCCAATTGGGCCTTGTATGCCTTTTTATAATCAATAAGCCCAAAATCTATGACTGAGCAGTATGTTTCAATCACAGTATATGTATTGCGCTCTTTTGGGTGCTTAGAATGGACTCTCCAATTGCCTCTGAAATTGTAGGATGGGCAAATATAATTTCTTTTAGATCTTCGATTTTTAAACCTGCATTTATAAAGCTGGTAAATGTTGCAATAAGTTCACTCGCATCATAACCAAGTATCTGGGCACCCAATACGGTCTTCTCCTTTTTATCCATTATTACCTTTATCAAACCTTCTGTTTCGTCTAATATTCGGGATTTTCCGTGAGATTTAAAGGGGAATCTGCCTATCATTAAATCAAAGTTCATAGTTTTAGCCTTTTCCTCTGAAAGACCAACGCTAGCAACCTCAGGGTCGGTAAAAACACAACTCGGAACTGCTTTATAGGAAATTCTACTGGGTAGACCACATATATTTTCCGCAGCCTTAACTCCTTCGTGAGAAGCCACGTGGGCCAGAAGCCATCCGCCTATTACATCTCCTATGGCATATATATTTTCTCTGTTAGTCTTTAGGTGTTCGTCAACTACTATACATTTTTTTTGACTCAGCTCTATTGCGACCTTATCTAGCCCTATATTATCAGAATTTATCTTCCTTCCCACGCAAACCAATACCTTCTCAAACCCCTGCTCCCTGCCGTCAGAAAACCTGATTATAATATTTTGGGGGTCTTTTTTAATAAACGAGCTCACCTTTGTGCCGGTAAATATTTTTATGCCGGATTTTTCAAGCAGCGTTTGAAGTTTCTTCGCAATTTCCCTGTCTTCGCTTGGCAATATATGATCCATAAGTTCTATTAATGTTACGTCTGTTCCAAAGTGATTCAAAATGGCTGCAAATTCACAGCCTATTGCCCCGCCGCCTACAATCAATATTGTTTTAGGAATTTTATTTAGCTTGAAGATATCATCGCTTGAAACAAAATAATTACCGTCGAAATCTAGGCCCGGCAGCTGTAAAGGCGCAGAGCCGGTTGCGACGACTATAAATTCTGATGTTACAGTTTTATTTTCTACGTCAATTGTATGCTCATCCTTCAATATTGCCCTGGCCCTTATAAGCTCTATCCCCCTCTGTTTAAACAGAAATTCTATGCCCCCCCTAAGCTGGTTAACAATTTCATCCTTTCTTTCAAAAACCCTTTTAAGATTTAAACTAAAACCACTGGTATCAACTCCAAGGCTACCGGCTTTTCTCATGTGTTTCAAACATCTTGCGCTCTGTATCAGCGCCTTTGTGGGAATACACCCCTTATTAAGACACACCCCGCCTACATTCTCCTTCTCTATAACGCAAACCTTCTTGCCCAGCTGAGTGAGCCTTATGGCGCACACATATCCTCCGGGGCCAGAGCCTATAACGCAAACATCATAATCATAATTATGCATACTAATACACTGTGAAATAAATAACGTTATGATAACAGCGATTAAGAGAACGATTACGGAGATAAATTCCTCGTCAATAATCGCTGTAATCTTATTTTGAAATCGCCGTAATCAATGTAGCCTTTATTTAGTTTACAACGCACTAGATACCCAATGTTTCAATTGTTTCTTTTATCTTAGCTGCGCAGTCAAAAAATCGTCTTTTTTCCTCTTTATCCAGTGCCAGCTCTATTATCCTTTCAATGCCATTTTCACCAATAACAGCTGGAGCGCCTATACATACGTCGCTGAGACCATATTGGCCGTTTAAATAACAAGATATATAAAAATTATTTTTTTTTCTTTTTATAATAGACTCTATCATCAAAAATATAGCCTGAGAAGGGGCAAAATATGCGCTTCCCTTGCCCAGCAAGGACACAATGTAGGCACCTCTTTCTTTTGTCAACCTTATAACCTCGGAAAGGTCGTTTTGCTTTAAAAGGGAAGATACCGGTTTACCGGCTACTTTGGTAAGCCGCGTAAGCACAATCATATCATCATTATGGGGCCCGATTATTGCAGGTTTTATCTTAGAGGGCATAACATTTAATCTGCGGGATAAAATATTAACCAGCCTGCCGCAATCTAATGTGCCCGCCATTCCAAATACCTTGCTTTTTGGATAACCTGTATTTTTTAAAACCGCATATGTCATTATATCCAGAGGGTTTGTTACTGTAATAACTACTGGCTCTTTGCAGTTATCCAATAAATTTTTACTCACATCTTTAATTATTGCCAGATTAGTCTTCAGAAGCTCTTCTCTCGACATGCCGGGCTCTCTCGGCAAACCTGCTGTTATTATAATAACTGATGAATCCGCCAAATCTTTATAATTAGAAGTGCCGAAGACACGTTTTGAAGCCTTTATAATAGATAGCGAATCATTTATATCCTCAGCCTTCCCTTTTGCAATGCCCTCCATTATATCAAGCAAAACAACATCGGCCAGACCTTTTTCGGAAATGCGGCTGGCTAAGGTAGCACCCACATTTCCCGCTCCAATTATGCCTATGTTCATATTTTTATATTATTTATTATGGCGTCGGCCATTTCTTTGGTGCCGACACTGGTAGGATCGTCTCTTTCGAGCTTTAAATCATAGGTTACGGACTTGGCATCTTTTATCACTGACTTAACCGCCTCCTCTAAAGCTGCTGCCGCCTTTACTTCTCCCAGATATCTTAGCATTAGGGCTCCGGATAAAATCATAGCGGTAGGGTTTACCTTATTAAAGCCCTTATATTTCGGTGCTGAACCGTGCGTAGGCTCAAAAACAGCAACTTCATCCCCGATATTTGCTCCAGGGCATACACCAAGCCCGCCCACAAGCCCTGCGCATAAATCTGATATTATGTCTCCGTATAAATTAGGTAAAACCATCACATCAAGCTCCTGCGGCCTTAAAACTAGCTGCATGGATAGGTTGTCGACTATCTTCTCGTCAAATATAATACTCTGGTAAGCTTTGGAAATATTTCTCGCTGCCTCCAAAAAAATCCCGTCAGTAAACTTCATTATATTCGCCTTGTGTACAACAGTAACTTTTTTCCTTGCGTTCTTTAGCGCGTATTCAAATGCAAACTTGCAGATCCTTTCTGAGGCGGTTTTTGATATTGGCTTTATGCCTATGGCTGAATCGCCTTTGATAACCTTGCCGGATATAGAGTTTAAATAGCCTATAAGCTCTTTGGTCTTTTTGTCCTTATATTCAAATTCTATACCCGCATATAAATCTTCGGTATTTTCTCTTATTATGACCACATCAACATAACTATAGATTGTTCTGATACCTTTATACAGCTTACACGGCCTAACGCATGCAAAAAGATCCAGCTTTTGTCTCAGAGCCACATTTACCGACCTAAAACCTGTGCCTATGGGTGTAATAAGAGGGGCCTTAAGGGCAATCTTATTTCTTTTTATAGAATCTAACGTGCTATCCGGAAGTGGGTTTCCGAACTTCTTAATTGCTGCCTCGCCGGCATCTACCTCCTCCCAATCTATGTCAATACCCGTTGCCTCAATACACCGAACTGCCTGTTCGGCTACCTCAGGCCCAATTCCGTCTCCCTTAAGCAAGGTTACCTTATATGCCAAATTTAAATCTCCTGTTTTTTTTAAAATAACTTACTACGCCGCCTTCCCTTAAAAAATCCTTCATAATATCAGGTATTGGGGAAAATTCTATACCCTTCCCTTTTGTAATATTTTTTAGCACGTTTGCCTCTAAGTCTAAATGTAACCTGTCCCCCTCATCTATTTTGTCCGTATCACACTCAATAAGCGGAAGGCCAATATTAAACGCGTTCCTATAAAATATCCTTGCAAAGCCCTTTGCCAAAACGGCATTGATATTTGCGCATTTTATGACAAGGGGCGCCTGCTCTCTTGAGGAACCCATACCAAAATTGCTTCCGGCTACTAAAAATGATTCGTTTGGCTTTAATCGTCTATAAAAATTCGGATCCTGGTCTTCAAATATATGTTTTGACAGTTCTGTCATATCCGAAATAGAAAACTTATACCTTCCGGATATTATAAGGTCTGTATTTATGTCATCTCCTACCTTGTGAGCAAAACCACTAAAATTTAATGATTTGTCCATTAGTAGAGCCTCTTAAGATCCTCAGGGTTTCTCATCCTTGAGAGCGCAAGCTCATAAGTAATAAGTTTCTTCTCATAAAGCTCTCTTAAAGCCACATCCATAAGCTTCATCCCGTATTGCTGGCCAGTCTGCATCTGAGTTGGAATTTGAGCAGACTTTCTTTCTCTTATTAGATTCCTTACGGCGGGTGTAGCGATTAGTATCTCGCATGCCAAAATCCTACTTTTTCCGTTAGCCTTAGTGAGAAGCTGTTGCGAAATAATACCTTGCAGGGCATCGGCTAACTGAACCCTCACCTGATCCTGCTGGTGAGATGGGAAAACATCTATTATCCTATCTATGGAGGCTACAGCACTCGACGTATGTAATGTAGCTAAAACCAAATGGCCTGTTTCAGAGGCAGTCAATGCAGTGGTTATAGTTTCCAAATCACGCATTTCGCCCACAACTATTACGTTTGGATCCTGCCTAAGGGCGTGACTAAGGGCGTTTGCAAAAGAATGAGTATCCGAGTAAACCTCCCTCTGTTTTATAATACTTTTCTTATTCGTATGAAGATACTCAATGGGATCCTCTATGACTATTATCATGCTTTCTCTCTCGCTATTTATTAAATCTATCATGGCAGAAAGTGTGGTGGTTTTTCCAGTTCCCGTGGGTCCTGTAATAAGTATAAGGCCATCGGGCTTTTTCACAAGTTCAGCCACAATAGCAGGTAAGCCAAGCTCTTCAGTACTTTTCATCTTATAAGTGATTAACCTGAATACAGCCTCGACAGAACCCCTTTGCTGATGGACGTTCACCCTTACCCTGCAGACATCGAGGAGGGCGTAAGAAAAGTCAAGCTCAAGCTCCTTTTCAAAGCGCTCAATCTGCTCCTCTGTTAAAATATGCTGATACAATATTTGTTTTATCTCATCGCTGCTAAGGGGTTGGATATTCAATTTTACCAGATTACCATTTACTCTTATAATAGGCGGCATATTTGCAGTAAGATGTAAGTCCGAGGCATTATGCTGGACCGCAAACTTAAAAAGCTCTTGTAGTTCCATTTTATCCCTCCAAGAATTTCTGTGGGTTTATAATCTTTCCTACTATTGCAGAGGCGGCGACGGTAAAAGGGCTCCCCAGGTAAATAAAGGCGTTGGGGTTACCCATTCTGCCTTTAAAGTTTCTGTTTGCAGATGAAATCACAACCTCTCCGTCTGCCGGGACACCTGCATGAGTCCCAACGCATGGGCCACATCCGGGGGATAGAACAACAGCACCCGCTTTCATAAAGCTGGATATAAAACCTCTTTCAAGCGCTTTAAGATATATCTCCTTTGAAGCAGGCGCAATTATGAGCTTTACACTTGGACTTACCCTTCTTCCGCTAAGTACGCCTGATGCTACCTCAAGGTCCTCCAACCTTCCGTTGGTACATGTCCCGATAAAAGCCTGGTCTATCTTCAACCCTTCCACGCTTGAAACAGGACATACATTATCCACCTTGTGCGGCTTAGCAACCTGTGGCAGGAGCTTCGATACATCAAATTCATAGGTGTCTGTATAACGAGCATCCTTGTCAGCTTCTGTGGGATTAGGTTTTCTCTTAGAATGCTCGGAAAGCCAGCCCATAACTTTATTATCCGGAGGCATTATTGCGCACTTTGCCCCCATCTCAACCGCCATATTACATATTGTAAACCTTCCGTCAAGGTTAAGATTTTCTATATAATCTCCCGAAAATTCGGCCGATTTATACGTACATCCATTTGCGGTTAATTTTCCTATTATATTTAAAATCACATCCTTGGCAAATACACCACTTGGAGGCGTTCCATGCAGTATAACCCTAATGCTATACGGAACCTTAAGCCAATTCTTCCCTGACGCCATTACAATCGCGAGATCCGTAGACCCGACACCGGTAGAAAGGCAGTTTAACGCCCCGTATGTGCATGTATGGGAATCCGCTCCAAGGGTAAGATCTCCGCAAACTACATGGCCCTTCTCCGGGACTATCTGGTGGCAGACACCCAGGCCTGAATTATAAAGAAGGGTGCCTTTGTCGCTTGAAAAATCTCTCATCTTTTTATGGACGTTTGAAATAGCGGCAGATGGGCTTGGCGAACTATGGTCTATTACCATACAGAATTTGGTCTCATCAAAAACTCTATTTGCTCCTAATTGATTAAAGCTATCGATGGCGAGGAGGCTGGTGCCGTCTTGCGAAAAACAAAAATCTATATTGCAGATTGCAATATCACCTGCTTTAACATCCTTTTTAGCGTGACTGCTTATTATTTTTTCCGCAATTGTCTTACCCATTTTGCTATCCTGTTTATACCTTTTTCAATTTCAGGTTGTGATATTGCAAAGCTAAACCTCACATGAGTATCCAAACCAAAACCCTTCCCTGGCACACAGGCAACATACTCTTCCTCAAGCAGCCTGCTTGCAAACTCCTCGCTTGATAAGCCAAGGTCAGATACGTCGCAGAATATATAGAAAGCGCCTCTTGGTTTAAAAAAATGTATCCCGTCTATCTTTTCTAACCCGCTTATCATGAGATCTCGTCTTCTTTTAAACTCCGACACCATTTCCAAAACACAGCTCTGGTCGCCTTTAATAGCCGCAACTGCGGCTATCTGACTTATAGAGGTTGGGTTTGATGTAGAGTGGTCCTGTAGCCTTCCTATTGCAGAAGCAATATCATCGCTTGTACCAAGATATCCGATTCGCCATCCAGTCATAGCATATGTTTTAGATGGACCATTAACAACTATGGTCTGTCTAAATATTTCCTTATTTAACGATGCAATGGATATATGCCTTGCATCGTCATATATTAATTTCCCATAAATCTCATCGCTTATTGTGAATATATTATGGGTCAGTAAAAAATCGGCTAATTCCTCTAACTCCTTTATATTATATACCGACCCGGTGGGGTTGGAGGGGCTATTTAGAATAAAAGCCTTTGTTCTTTTATTTACTGCTTTTTTAAACAGACTACAATTTACCTTGAAATCATTATGAGTAGATGTTTCTATAATTATGGGCTTTGCACCAGCAAGCTTGACCATCTCAATATAGCTTACCCAATAAGGAGAGGGGACTATTACTTCATCTCCAGCGTTACATATTACCTGGAAAATGTTATATAACGAGTGCTTGGCGCCGCAAGACACCACTATCTGCGATGGCTCATAAGCTAAATTGTAATCCAGTTTGAAACTTTCGCATATAGCGCTCTTAAGGTCCTTTATGCCTGTTGTAGGCGTATATTTGGTAAAGCCCTCTCTTACGGCTTTAATCGCAGCCTCTTTGATATGAAGGGGGGTATCAAAATCCGGTTCGCCTGCTCCAAAGTTTACAACATCAAAACCCTGTCCCTTGAGTGATTTCGCCTTTGCGGTTATTGCCAGGGTCGTAGAAGGTCCTACATTTACTATTCTTTTTGAAAATTTCATATTCTTGGATACCAATATTATACTTAAAAAAAATATTTGTCAAAATAAATTTGGGGTCACAAGTGACCCCAAATAATAAAGCCTTCCATAACTCCTCGGGCTATCCCTCGACTTAGCTCGCCTCGTGCCGAGGCGATAGAACGCATAGCACTCGGTGCCGAGGCGGGATGGTGAGTCCTTCGACTCGTTTTACTCGCTCAGGATCCCGAGCGAAAGTCGAGGGACGAAGTTGAACCAAAGCCCGAGGTTTCCGTGTGGCTCATCCTGCACTTCGTCTTGCTCAGTGTCCTGAGCTTTTGCGAAGGAACCGGCCATTGTTCCCTTCGTTTAGCTCGGGACTTCGCTGGCCGCAAATGTATAAATAATTCCCGATAATTTACTGAAGCTTTATTTTTTAAAGAGCTTTCTTATCCCTTCCATAAATCCCGGTTTCTTTTTAGGCTCTTCTTTCTTCTTAGGCAATTCTGTTACGGGTTTATCGCTTTGTTCTTTTGGTTTTTCTTCCTTCAGCTTTTCCTCTTTTAGTTTATCCTCTTTTGGATGCTGCGCCTCTGGTTTTTCTTCTCTTTTTGGAATATTCTTAACGGGCTTCTCTTCTTTCGTTTTTTCTTTAACCATTTTAGGCTTTCCCTCTTTTTTTATCTTCTCTACAAGTTCTAAAATAACAATACTAGCACCGTCTCCGACTCTATTATTTAACCTTACTATTCTCGTAAAGCCTCCGTTTCTGTCTTTAAAAAGCGGAGCTATCTCTAAAAAAAGTTTTTTTACAAGCGTTCTATCAGTAAGAACACTGTACGCTTCTCTCCTTGAGTAAAGCGTATCCTTCTTCCCAAGCGTTATAAGATGCTCTACAAGCCTTCTGGATTCCTTGGCCTTAGCTAAAGTAGTCTTAATACTCTGATAAATAAACAGGTTTTTTGCCATATTAATAAGCATGGCCTTTCTATGGCTCCTCTGCCTTGACAATCTCCTGCCATCTTTTCTGTGTCTCATTTCCCTTCCTTTTTAATTACTGAGGCTGTTTCAATCTTCATGCCGAATGAAAACCCCATTCCTTTTAGCATATCCTCTATTTCCTTAAGAGATTTTTTACCGAAATTCCTATATTTCAGCATATCTGCTTCGGTCTTTTTTACAAGTTCACCTATCGTGCGTATCTTAGCTTCTCTTAGACAATTCGCACTTCGCACAGACAACTCTAGCTCGCTTACCGGCATCTTTAATTTTTCAAGTAATTCTTTATTCTCCTGAGGAATTTCTTCCTCTTCCTCTATAGGCAATTCTCCGAAGTTTACAAATATATCCACGTGTCTTTGCAGAATATTGGACGCATACAAAAGGGCATCTTTCGGGGTTATACTGCCGTTTGTCCATACCTCAAGTATCAACCTGTCATAGTCGGTTATCTGTCCTACTCGCGTATTCTCTACATAAATATTTACCTTTTTTACGGGAGAAAAAATGGAATCAATCGGTATTACTCCTATTGGCTGGTCCTCCTTTTTGTTCTTATCGGAAGGAACATACCCCCTGCCTCTTCCAACCTCCATCTCAACGTTAAAAGGGATATTTTTGGTAAGCGTCGCTATATGCAAATCTGGATTTAAGATTTCTATTGTTTCGTCTGCCTTAATAGCTTCTGCTAACACATCCCCTTTCTTATCGGTCTTTATATATACCAGCTTTGGGGTCTTCGAATGACATCGTAAAATCAGATTTTTTATATTCAATATAATCTGTGATACATCCTCAACCACGCCATTTATCGTACTAAACTCATGCAATACTCCGTCTATCTTAACAGATTTTACAGCACTGCCTTCTATGGATGACAGGAGAACCCTCCTTAAGGAATTTCCTATTGTTATACCGTAACCTCTTTCAAAAGGTTCGGCTATAAACCTTCCATAGACAGGGGTTAAGGTCTTTTCATCGCATTCAAGTCTTTTCGGTATTTCAAAGTCGCGCCAAGTCGATCCCATTTTACCCCTCCTATTAAAAAATAAAGCCTTCCATAACTCCTCGGGCTATCCCTCGAATTAGGTCGGGATGGTGAGCGAAATCGAACCAAAGCCCGAGGTTTCCGTCTGGCTCATACTGAGCGGCCATTGTTCCCCTCGCCTTACTCGGGACTTTGCCCCTCGTTTAGCTCGGGACTTCGCTGGCCGCGAATGTATAAAAATTCTTTTACTTTGAATAAAGTTCAACTATAAGTTTCTCTTGTATGGGGAAACCTATATCCTCCCTTGCAGGCAATCTGATAACCTTGCCCTTCAGATGCTCGGAGTCTAGCTCCAACCACGTAGGTATGCCTCTGTCCTTTATAAGCTCAAAATTCTGTTTTATATTTTTGATTAGAGCCTCTTTGCAGGTTAGCTCTATGATATCTCCCTCATCCACAATATAAGAGGGTATATTTACCCTTTTATTATCAACCTTGATATGATTATGTTTAACAAGTTGTCTGGCAGCCTGACGGGAGGACGCAATACAAAGCCTGAATACAACATTGTCAAGCCGTCTCTCTAAAAGTTGAAGTAGTTTTTCGCCTGTAACAGCCTTTGATTTTTCAGCCAACTTGAAATACCTTCTAAACTGCCTTTCCAGCACACCATAAAGCCTCTTTACCTTCTGCTTCTCCCTAAGCTGAAAACCGTAATCTGAAAGTTTTGCCCGTGTCCGTTTTGAGCCATGTTGGCCGGGAGTAAATTCTCTTCTCGTAAATGCACATTTCTCAGTTTGACACCGAGTGCCCTTCAAAAAAAGCTTTAGACCCTCTCGCCTACATAGCCTGCAACTCGGCCCCAGATATTTCGACATCTCTTCCTCCAAATATAGAAGTTACATTTATAAAGCCTTCCATAACTCCTCGGGCTAAAGCCCGAGGTTTCCGTCTGGCTCATACTGAGCGGCCATTGTTCTGGCCGCGAATGTATAACAAGAAACTTATCAGACCCTTCTTCTCTTAGGCGGTCTGCATCCATTATGAGGTATGGGGGTAACATCCTTAATAACGCTTATAGAAAGACCTGCAGCCTGAAGCGCTCTTATTGCAGATTCTCTGCCAGAGCCAGGACCTTTTACATACACTTCAACTTCTTTCATACCGTGTTCAATGGCTTTTTTTGCAGCGTTCTCTGCCGCTATTTGTGCCGCAAAAGGGGTTGATTTTTTAGAACCACTGAATCCAACCGCACCGCTTGAAGACCATGCAATAGTATTTCCGTTCTTGTCTGAAATTGTAACAATAGTATTATTAAACGAAGCTTGTATATGAGCTATGCCACTCGTGACTTGTTTTACAGCCTTCTTACGGGATTTAAATTTCTTCTGTTTGTCAGCCAACTTACTTCTCCTTCTTTTTTACTCCGATACTCCTTTTTGGACCTTTTCTAGTCCTTGCATTTGTATGTGTTCTCTGCCCTCTTACAGGCAATCCCTTTCTGTGCCTTAGACCCCTATAAGAGCCTATATCTATAAGCCTTTTTATATTCTGAGAGATTTCCCTTCTCAATTCTCCCTCAACTCTATAGTCCTTCTGTATGACAGAGGAAAGTCTTGACACCTCTTCATCTGTAAGATCTTTTGCCCTCTTAGCCGGATCTATACCACAGCTTACAAGTATCTTATCGGAAAGGGGCCTTCCTATTCCATAAATATACGTAAGAGAAATATCGATCCTCTTTTCTTTGGGTATATCTACCCCCATGATTCTGGGCATTTATTGCCTCCTTTAATGAGTCCGCCCGAGGCGGACGAATTAAATCCCGCACCTTTTTGCTACGAAGTATCTCTTCAGGTAGAAAGGTGCGGGGTCAAATTCAGACATATAACCCCGCCCTTTCTTGCTTCATAGCATTTCTCCGTAGTAGGAAAAGGCTGGGCTGCGTCTTCATTTGATTAACCCTGTCTTTGCTTGTGTTTAGGATTTGAGCAGATAACTCTAACTATACCAATTCGCTTTACTATCTTGCACTTTTCGCAAATTCTTTTTATACTGGAACGTACCTTCATTTTTATTTTACCCTATATGTAATTCTACCGCGGTTCAGATCATAAGGAGAAAGTTCTAGCATAACTTTATCCCCAGGAAGTATCTTAATAAAATTCATTCTCATCTTTCCGGAAACATGCCCCAAAACCCTGTGGCCATTTTCAAGCTCAACCTTGAACATGGCGTTTGGCAAAGACTCTACTACGGTACCCTCAACCTCTATCGGCTCTTCCTTCGGCATTAGGTCAAAACCTCCGCCTTGGTCTCGGTAATTAACACGGTATGCTCAAAATGTGCTGATAATTTTCTATCAAGAGTAACTGCCGTCCAGCCGTCATCCAGTATTTCTACATCTGGAAGCCCCTCATTTATCATTGGCTCTATTGCAAGAACCATCCCTGCTTTAAGACTGGGCCCTTCATCCGGCCTTCCAAAATTAGGTATTTTTGGATCTTCATGCATAGATGTTCCTATACCGTGCCCAACAAATTCTCTGACAACCGAGAAACCATTGTTCTCAACAAAATTTTGTATACCGTAAGAGATATTTGAAAGCCTGTTATAATTGTAAGCCTGTGCAATTCCAATATAAAGTGCCTCACTGGTAATATCTATCAACTTCTTTGCGGTTTGAGAGATATCGCCTACAGCTAAAGTAAAAGCCGCATCCCCAAAATAACCATCAAATTTCACGCCTACGTCTAAACTAATTATGTCTCCATCCTTAAGAACTCTTTTTGAGGGAATGCCATGCACTATAGCTTCATTTACAGAAGTGCAGATATTGGCAGGAAATCCTCTATAGCCCTTGAATGCCGGTACGCCTCCATATGAACCTATCAGCTCTGCAGAGATTTTGTCCAATTCGATGGTCGAGATTCCAGGCTTAACCCTTTTCTTTAACTCTTCCAAAACCAACCTGACTATTCTACAGGCTTGCCGCATAGAGTCAAGCTGTCTCTCAGACTTAAGCTCAATCATAGTAGATGCTCCTTCTTAAAAAGGCTAAGCAAAATTCTCTTCACTTTATCTGCATCAAAATCACCGGATATTTCCCTGAGAACCCCTTTTATTTTATAGTAGCCTATAAGCGATGCTGTTTGCTCTTCATAAACCTGGATCCTTTTGGTAATAGTGCTCACGCTGTCATCATCTCTCTGGTAGAGTTCTTCACCGCATATGTCACAAATGTTATCAACTTTGGGCGGTATATTCTTTAAATGATAGTTCACCCCGCAGCCTCTACAGACCCTTCTCCCTGAAAGCCTCTCTATAATGGTACTCTCGGATGTTTTAAAATATAGTACACAATCTATTTTCTGGTTAAATTCTTCCAAGGACAAATCCAGGGATTTTGCCTGAGCTTTAGTTCTAGGAAACCCGTCCAGGATAATCCCTTTTTCGTTATTCTCATTTTTAAGCTTATCTACAACAAGATTAGTAACTATCTCGTCCGGCACAAGTTCACCCTTTTGCATATAAACCTTTGCCTTAATACCGAGTGCAGAATTATTATTAACCGATTCTCTTAACAGGTCACCTGTAGATATATGAATTAAATCCAGTTCAGAAGATAAAACCTTTGCTTGCGTTCCTTTTCCGGCGCCTGGTGGTCCCAAAAATATAAGGTTTAGCGAACTCATATACCCTATCTTCTTCCTTTAATTCTGCCGGATTTGATAAATCCATCATAATGCCTCATTAAAAGCTGGGATTCCAAAAGCCTGACCGTATCTAACATAACACCTACCATTATAAGGAGACTTGTGCCTCCGAAGAAGCTGGCAATCATATAGTGAATCCTGAGTGAACCTGAGATAAGTTCTGGCAGAATTGCAATAATCGCCAAAAATATAGCGCCGGGAAGGGTTATTCTTGTAAGTATAAAATCAAAATACTCTGCCGTCGGCTTACCGGGTCTTATGCCGGGTATAAAACCGCCGTATTTTTTCATATTATCTGAAAGCTCAATCGGGTTCAATGTAATAGCGGTATAAAAATAGCAGAAGAATATTATCAAAAGCGCATAAATGGACGTATATAAAAACCTACCTTGCTCAAGCCACCTTGCAAATATATCAAACGCTCCCCCTCCTATAAGGCCGGCGATAGTGCGCGGAAACATAAGTATGGAAGAGGCAAATATTATAGGTATAACGCTGGCGTGATTTATTCTTAATGGTATATACGTACTTTGTCCGCCGTATACTTTTCTGCCTATTATGCGCTTTGCGTACTGAACGGGTATCTTTCTCTGGCCCTGTGTTAACATTATAACTGCTACCACAACGGCTACCATCATAACCGCCAATAATAAAAGCGTGAGGGGCTTGATTTCGCTTTTTGCAATATTAAATGGCGAGGCAAGTGAAAATAATAATTGCATCGCCGTAGGAACCCTGGATATTATACCAATAGTTATTATAAAGGAGCTTCCATTGCCTATGCCATGCTCTGTAATCTGCTCACCTAGCCACATTATGAAGGCCGTTCCGCTTGTTAAGGTTAAAACCGTAAGAAGCCTAAATCCCCAGCCGCTAAAAATTACCATTCTTATACCTTCAAAATGCGCCGGGTTTTCCAGCCATAGGCTTATAAAAAAGGACTGTATCACTCCTAGTACGACAGTTAAATATCTTGTATATTGGAGTATTTTTTTTCTGCCGGCCTCGCCTTCCTTGGCTAACTTTTCAAGATATGGTATAACTGCACATAAAAGCTGTATTATAATCGATGCGGATATATAAGGCATAATTCCGAGGGCAAATATGGTGGCCCTGCTTATATTTCCACCGCTAAATAAATCCATTATATTAAAGAGCGTACCTCCCCTTGCCTTCACTAAACTCTCTAAAAATTCTGATAAGGCCTTTGCATTTATCCCCGGCGTAGGTATGTAAGACCCGAGTCTGTATATAGCTACCAATAGGAGAGTCAGTAGGATCTTTTTTCTGAGGTCCGGTATCTTAAATGTAGTGGCAAGAGTTTTAATTGAATTTAATACAGATTTTATAATGAAATTCAACATATAAAGTCTTCCATAACAGGTTTCCGTATGGCTCATACTGCACTTCGCCTTGCTCAGTGTCCTGCCTCGCACCGAAGTGCTCGGTACTGAGGTGAGCTTTTGCGAAGGAACCGGCC
>JAGVOB010000003.1 GCA_020052955.1 Candidatus Omnitrophota bacterium
TAAGAAGTGTCTAAAATATAAGAAACCTCTTGAAGTATTTAATGAGTTATGTTATAAGGATGGTAAGTTAGGCGTTGCACTTACTGGTTGAATGCAGGGAACTATTTTATTCCGTAAATCCTCAAAATTCTTTATTTCAAGCCATAACCTTGTTTGCTTAAATGCACTAACCTTTTTTCGCGAAAAGTAATTAATTATAAATAGTAGTTTTTTACAGGTTGATGGCCTGATGGTTGATTCGATAAAAACACCATCATCGGACACTTTTAACTCTTTTTCATCTAAAAATGATTTTTCATGGGGTTTTAATCGTGTGCTTACAGATAAGCTATCGAAGATTGAGTTTACATAAGATTCTAAGCCAATCCAGGAAAGCAATAATGATACAAGTTGGAAATATTCCTTTTCCTCACTATCTAATGATGGATTGGTGGAATTTTGCAGAAAATGGCTGCTGGCGCTCAGGTAGTATTTGAAAGTTTTCATATATCCTTAAAATGCTTTTTCTTTTTGCTCTTGGGCTTCTTTTCTCGCTTTGTTAGCATGAAAAACCATTATTGCCGCATTACACATTTCTTTAGTAATTCTTTTTTTGTCTGATTCGGAATAATTTAGAAATAATTGTAATAATCTTCCCCGTTCTTTCTCATCCGCTCTAGTGCCTAAACCCCTGTAGGTTTCTGGGTCGTGCTTATGCTTAGACTCACTCATCGCTAAGGCATTTAATGGATCAGAATCTCCACAAACATCTGGTAGCGAGTAGAATTTTTTAAGCCTTTCGGAATGTCTTTTAAGTACGCCGGCAGCAAATGCCCAACTCGAAATAACAGATAAATTAAACGCCTTTATTTTATACTCTTTTTTGGTGGCACCCCTAAAACTTTCGCATTTATTAAACTGTGCGGTATGTAATTTGGCAAACATCTTGCCAGCATTAATTAACTCAGTATCATTGAAAGATTTTTGCGTATTGAATTTGTTAAATATACCCAAATATTGATCGTCAGGACTTCTTCCGGAACTGCATAAATATGGTGCGTATGCGTCATTATCTATATTGCCTTTATAATCTTTTCCTTGAAAGTAGTTTACAATAAAACATCGCATCATTCTTACTGTGGGTAAAAATTCTTCTTTATGCCTACGTTTATCCCCAAAATCTTCGTTTTTCTCTAGTACCCCAACTTTATGGCAGAAATCCCTCAGCATATTTGGAGGATTAAGCCTTTGCTCGTCAATCCTATCTCTCAAATCAGGAGAAACATTAATGTTAGTATTTGATATTCGCATTATTTCCGCCCGTTGGTCTTTTGACAGATTAAAATAAACCCTTATTCCATGAAGAGCACTGCTTTTTTTTGCCAAGGCTCTTTTTATCGCCTCATTTCGATGTTGTCCGCCTAAAATTTTCAGGGGCCTTGAATCATTATATGTTGTATTAAATTCTATTACTAAATCCGAGAATTGTCTTCCTTCCAATGCATCATTAGCCATCTGAATGAAATAAATATTATCAGGTTCTAACTGACGATTCGATCTGAATTCTTCTTGTAACTCTGGATCTATAGTAGCATCTGGGTCGCTTAGCGCAATAAGATCTTTTGCGGAAATATGACACTCGCAATAAAATGCTTTGGATTTGCCGTCGCATAATACCAACAAGGGAAGTCCATTGTTTGCTTCATATAAAGGGACTCTTTTTATAAAACAATTAATACTCTCTTTAATGTCAGCTTTTTTTTGATATATAATCTTGCAACTCATATTTTTCTCCTCTCCGGCTTATTCAGCCGATTTATTCTCTGCGGGATTGTCCTCTTTTCCCTTGGCATCACTGTCATCTTTTTCTGATTCATCCGCCTCACTATCTAAGTAAGCCCAGGTAAGAAAACAAAATGTAACAATAACGATAAGATACAGGCTTACAAAAAGCGTTTTGCTGGGGGAACCTAATAGATAGCATACAAATAAAGAAATTCCACAACCCAACAGTGTTAATCTTAAAGCAACATATGTTAATGCCGATTCAAACTCTTCTTGTTCTTTTTCCGTCATATGTTTAGAATAGAGGGTGCCTATCCAGTCTATAGCCCCTTTTGAGGTCATAACAAAGACAGTGCTTATTGCGATAATTATAAGGAAAGTTCTGGTTAAATCATAGGATACAAAAATATCCCTATAAAAATAAAACATTATTAAAGTCCCAGGCACAATAAATGACAAAATGAATAAAATAACAAGTTGGTAAGTGGTCATTTTAATAACTGCTAACGAACTTATAATTTCAGATACTTTTTTAAGCATTTCCGTTCCTCCCCCTATTTATTTTCTCCGGTGTCTCCGGTGACATCTCCGGTGACACAGAGCTACTGCCTCCCGTAGGGACACCGTCCGGGCAAAACGGCTATGCTCTTCGCTGATACACAGACCTGCCTGTCTGAAGCTGGTAAGCCGATTGTGCAGTTGCGACAGAGCAACCTCGACGCAGCGGGGCCGTTCA
>JAGVOB010000086.1 GCA_020052955.1 Candidatus Omnitrophota bacterium
GCACAAGATAACATCAAAGTACTCATCATCCCAGGGAAGTTTCTCAGCACTGCCACAGCAAAGATCAATGTTTGGAGAAATGTGTTCTGCTGTCTCAATCCTCTCAGGAAGAAGGTCAATACCAGAGCAATTCTCAGGATTTGCCCCATATTTTATAAAATCTCTTAATACCCCGCCTGTTCCACATCCTACATCAAGAATCTTTTTGTCAGAGAGTTCAAGCATGCCAGATCAGCCAAGGGCTTACAAGATGGCCTTTTCTAATATTGAGTCTATTGTCCAAGATTTTTAAAGTAATACTTAGAATCATGTGATACTTTTTCTAATTTAAAGCCATTTTTTTCGTAAAATGATACGGCCCGGACATTCTCTCCTCTTACTGATAGTCCATAGCTTTTAATTCCATGATTAATGAGGCCTTGTTCAAAGCAATCCAGCATGATCTTACCAACTCCTTTAGACTGAAAGCTACTCCGCACACTTATCGACATCAAACGAAACTTTGCGGCAGAAGGTTTGCTTTTTTTTACTATAGAAATTATTGTAACAAAGAACTTCTCAATTAAGAACCTTGGTTTTCTTAACAGAACAGAGAAAACATACAAGCGATTTAATGATAAAAACTTTGCTACGCCCTTAGAAACAGCCGAACCCGCAATCACAAAGCCCACCACCAGAGGCTCCCCTATTTCATTCTGCCCCGAACTATCATCGAGACAAATCGATGAAAGCTCACTTGCCTCGATCAAACATCGGTAATACTCTTCAAGTTTTTGCTGTGAAAAATTTGCTGTTAGGTGCTTCTTTGAATAAGCGTTCATATGCACTTCAGCAATTTGCTGAAGATATAATGCGTAATTATCTTTGCTCAACTCTACTATTTTCATAGTCACCTCCAATTTTTTCTACCTCACTTATCTTGTTAGTTTCACATCCCTTGTTTTTTGCCTTAAGTGTTTCTTTAAAATCATAAAATCCCAGATACCCTTTAAGAACCCTAATCCATAGCCAAAATGAAGGGTAGCGTAGGCAACTGGAAGAACCAAAAGCAGTTTTAATCCGTTTTTTAAGGCAATATAAAAAGAGAAAACTATGTTGGCTGTTAGGTAAAGCCCCAATATGGCAAAGAACATCCCTAAGAAATATTTAGTTAAAAACGACAGGATACCTGTAAGCATCAAAGAACCAACAAATAAAGAAGGAATAACTTGCCTTACTGTAAAGATAGCGTCTATCTTTTGAATCACCCGAATTTTGAAGTATCCATACTGGAAATACATTCTCCAGAGTTTTGACAAGGAATCCCTGGCATAATAATATGAAACTATCTCAGGAACCAAGAGGATTTTTCCGCCATTCTTAATCAACCTGAGATTGAATTCATCGTCTTGATTTCTGACAAGCTCTTCATCAAAAAGACCAATTTTGCTAAACACCTCTTTTTTATAAGCACCAAAAGGAACGGTGTCAACATAAGTAGGCTTTTTTACACCTATTCTGAACATGGCATTGCCAACCCCAAAAGGAGAAGACATTGCTAATGAAATTATTTTTCCTAAAAAAGATGTATCTCCTCTCGTCTGCATTATGCCACCAACACAACTTGCTTCCGTCTCTTGTAAATACTCAACATTCTTGGCCACAAAATCAGGGGCAATCGTACTATGGGCGCTTAAGATAATTATAATATCCCCTTCAGCATTTTTAATTCCGATATTTAATGCTATGGGGGTAACTCTATTTAGATTATCCAATAGTTTGATAAATTTACACCTTTTTGCTATTTTCTTTACCACATCCCTTGTCTTATCCTCACTCATTCCATCAACAACTAAAACCTCGAGTTTATCCTTTGGATAATCGTTAGCAATAATAGAATCAAGGCACTTTTCAATATATTTTTCTTCGTTCCGAGTAGGAATAACGATAGAAACAAAAGGTATGTTATTGATTTTTTTGCTTGTTGGCTCACCCATAAGCTAAACCCTTTCCGTAAAATGTGAAACAAAATACCTTTCAACCACATAATCAAGCTTGGCTGAACGATAGATATCGATGGCTAAATAATTGCTATACTCAGCGAGGTCACAAATAGTAATTTTGCTCCCGTGGCCTAAAGCCTAAATTAAAAACTACGAAACACGCGAAAGACACGAAAATTAATAATCTTACAGAACTTTTCGTGTTTTCCGCGTCTTTCGTAGTTATGTCTTAAAAATCACAGATTATGCCCTCATTGAGTATATAATATTACCCCGCAACATTTGCGTTGTCCGAGAGAATCATGCGGTCTGAAAAGCCTTAAGTTTACCGCTTTATTCCACACCAGGATATGTAGTTTAATCTTATCCCCTGGAAGAAGGATAGGGCTCTGCTGAGGAGCAACCCGAGCGCCTTTTAGGCCACATACAGATTACACAGATTATACAGGTTGTATATTTTTTTAATAATATCTGTAAAATCTGTGAAATCTGTGGTTTCTTTTGGTTGCGGCGGGAGACCGCGCTATGATCGTGACTACCTATGTCTGCATATCTTGTACCTTACTCCCTCCCAAAATCGCAAACAGTTAGCGTTAAAGTTTTCTCTCACGTCAACACACCAATGTCTGGGGTGAGTTAGAATGTAAATTACGTGTTTGCCATTTTCAAGGGCATCTATGGGGGAAGTGGGTTTCCACAAATAAGAATAATGAGTATCTGTATGACGAGTTGTAACGTAACGATTAATCGCTTCATCATACACTTCAAGTTCAATACCCACTTCTCTACGGAAATCTTTATTTAAAAGCTCCCAGTTTGGCATTTTTAATAACCGGTTGATAAAGTCCCCATGTGAGGCAACTATTGTCATCGGCAGTCCAGTCTGTTCTCTCAGAGATTCCAGATTTTTTTTGAAGAGTTCCTGAATGCAATCCATATGCTGAACAACCTCATCACGGGATTTAAGACATCTCTGCTTGGCCACAGTAGCAATTTCTTCAAAATGATAGCTTGCTTCGCCACCACTGAATTCTATTAACCGCATAAACTCAATATCAATCGTTGATAGACGAAAGTAATATGAACTGCACACCTTAAGGTTATGTTCCATGCCCCAAATTACCCGTGCTGTCTTGACATCCGTGTCAATATCATGACGCAAAACAAGATATCTTTTCTCAGACTTTAGGCCATCTTTCACTTTACTCCAAAATGAAGAAACGGAATGGATCTCATAGCCTATCTCCAGGGCCTTTTCTAATAGAGACTGATATTTACTTAATCTCGAGGGCATTAAGAAGTCTGCATATAATCTGTTCCAAAGACAATTAATCATTATAGTTTTCTATAAACCTTAAGAAGCTTCTCCGCTTCCTTCTCCCAATTATACTTTTCTTCAACAGCCCTTCGACCGTTCTGTCCCATCTTTTTTCTAAGCTCTGGATGTTCCATCAGATATTTGACAGCCTTGGCAATCTCTTTGGGATTTAATGGATCAACACAGATACCACAGTTGTTATCCTCAACTATTTCTTTCCACAGAGGAAAATTGGAGGCAATAACCGGAAGTCCAGCAGCCATATATTCAAAAAGCTTAATTGGCAGTGCAGCAAGATAATTAGTTATAGGATGTAAGCAAACAATACCAACATCTGCTTGAGCCATCTTCTCTGGAATTTCCCGTGATTCAATCCAGCCAAGATATTCTACCTTCTCAAATCCTTTTAAGCTTCTAATCTGCTTTTCATAAATAGGTGGATAGAAGTTACCATACAGAGTGAGCGTTACTTGTTTTTCAGGATTAATATATTCTAAGGATTGAACAATCTGTGTAACTCCACGAATTTCTGTAAGCCCACCAGCATAAATGAGATTAAAAGAAGCATTATCATCTTTGTTATACTTTTTTATTTCAGTAAAGTTAGATAATATTGGAAAATTTTTCACAGCTACAGCTATTTTATGACCAGCGAAGTTATTTGCAATATCATCTGTTGCTGTTACGACACCATCAAACATTCTTGAGATTAATTTCTCTAATATACTAACAAACAACCCAACAAAACGTATTGTAAGTTTTGGAAGATATTGTTTTGAGAGTATTTGTTTTCCATAATCCTCATGGACATCATAAATAACCTTAGCCTTAGTAAACAACTTCAGCCACACTCCAACAGGCAAAAGCTCCGGATCGTGAAAATGATAAATATCAGCCTTTTCCCTAAGGGCTAATATTAGAATACGGCAGGACAAAAATGCCATCCTTTGAATTCTATTGTGGGGTTTGGGTAAGGCAATAACCTTTATTCCATCAATTGTCTCATTCTTTTCATGTTGGGCGATAAGCGTTACATTATACCCAGCATTCGCAAGAGTCTTACATTCTTTATGAAAAATACGGGTATCAAAAGCTGGATGAACCGAGGTTAAGACACAGATTTTTTTATTTGGCATTTTGCATTACCTCTTTATAAATTGTTAATGTTCTTTCAGCATTTTTTCCCCAGGTATAATTTTCAACAACAGTCTGTCTGGCTAATTCCCCTATTTTTTTACATTCTTCAGAATTAGAAAGAAGATAATCTATTATTTTAACTAAATCTTCAATATCCTTTGGTTTTACAAGAAATCCATTTTTGCCGTGTTCTATAACATCAGTAATACCTTCTCCAACGCATGCAATTACAGGTTTTTCTAATGCCATCGCCTCTATATACACTACTCCAAATCCTTCATTCCAGCTTGGCAGCGAGAAAATATCTGATTCTGCAATTTTTTTCATGGCTTCATTGTGATTTAATTGACCTAAAAATGTTACAGAACCATTTAAATCCAGATCAATAGTT
The DNA here is from genome assembly GCA_020052955.1 of Candidatus Omnitrophota bacterium. Taxonomy (GTDB): domain Bacteria; phylum Omnitrophota; class Gorgyraeia; order VGKN01; family VGKN01; genus JAGVOB01. Next base: position 4,829 of record JAGVOB010000086.1, read on the forward strand.
AATTTTTTTAATTTTGCCATTTCAATTCCGTCACCAATTACCACATATTTCAAGTCAGGATACTTTTTTATTAATATAGAAATCGCTTTGAGATTCAAATCAATACCCTTTGTTGTAGTTAAAGAAGACACACTCATAATAGTTTTTGCTTTGTAACTATTTTCCGTTTGACACTCATCCTTTATTATTACTTCGGGTGGTACTCCATTATTTATTACAGAAACTTTATTATTACAAAAAGGGAAGGCATTTATAGCTATATTTTTCAATTTGCTGCTAATAGTTATTATTTTATCTACACTCAGAAATACTTGCTTCAAAGATTCTACAGCTTTCTTATTAAGGTATAAAGTATGCTGCAAATCTTGACCATGTATGGTAACAATCAAGGGTTTTTTATATTTGTTATTAAGAAGCATTGCAGCATCCCCATCAGGCAAAGCAACATGTGCATGAATTATATCAAACTTAAATTGCTCATATATCTTGCCTACAATCTTTCTAATTCCAAGATACATAAAATATCCTAAATACTCAAATAAATATCCTTTAGGAAAACATATATATCGCGGGTAATAAACTTCTATTCCATCAATAATCTTAGATTTTGGAATTTCCGAATAAGCTTTCCACCTTGAGGACAATAATCTCATGGGGAAAACTTCCAATGGAACAGGCGAAACAACCTTTACTTCACAGCCTATCTTTATAAGCTCTCTTGCCTGATGATGCACGAATATACCACTAATATTATTAAATGTAGATGGATACATGTGAGAGATAATAAGTATTTTCATGCACAAGGCTCCTTTTTAAGACGATAATAGTTCAGAAATCCTAAACCAAAGGAAAATAATATCCACTGAGGAAGCAGATTTAGAATTGAACTTGAGCTTATGCTCGAAAAAAAGAAGGTGATTAAGCTAATCAGCAATGTTTCACAAATCTTTTTTTCTTCATTGTTTTCTAACTTCCTATAACTGTTATATAAGTTAATAAAGAGACTAACATAAAAAATAACATATCCTGTAAATATAAAAACTCCATATTCAACCAGAATTTCAAACCACCAATTATGGACATTGACTATACCGTTAGTATCGTAAACAGCGTGATTTTGCATATAATATATACTATTACCAGCACCTATACCAAAACCAAAGGAATTAAAAACAAAAACAAGAGAATTTTTTATTAGATTTATACGAATTGTATTTGAGCCTAAAGCCGTAATATCTAATAGTGATGTTAGATTGGCATTAACAGTTTCAAAAGCTAATTCTAATCGATTTGAAAAAATATTTAGCAAAATAAGAGAAAGAACAAACAAAAAAAACCCTATTTTTATTTTTTTCCCCAAGGGCTTGACAAGGAATAAAAACCAGAATGAAAAGCTGATTATAACAGCAAGATAATTAGCTCTTGATAGTGTAAAGATTAATAAAAATAAACATAGCAATAACAAGCACAAGCCCAATAATTTTTTAATTCTTAGTGAGGAATATCTGATAAATGCTATCACAAAGGGTATGCTTAATGCCAAATAGGTAGCATAATCATTCTGGTTATGAAAGACAGCCCTCGGCGTATATCTGTATAATTTTTCATAGTAATCATAGTATTGAAGTTGTGTTGGACTTAAAATTTGAGGGTTAAACTCGCTTAATTGTTGTCCTGTTAACATATTCCACAAACCAAGTGGCACCATCACAAATAATAACATTATCAACCACAAAACATATAACTGCTTCATATCATTTAAACTTTTGAAGTAATAAACGATTATTATAATTAAGCTGATATTTGTTGATAAAAAAATTATGTTTTTTAATGTAGCAATATAGTCTTGTGACCATGCCAATGAAAACATAGCATAAAAAATCCACAATATTAAAAAAACGATATAGTTTTTGATTTTTATATGAGCAATTTTTAATTTACCTTGTTGATAAAAAAGTTTTAGTAAAATAATAAAAAATATGGATAATAATAAGACTCTGTAAGGAAATATTGATAACCCTTCGCTTAACTTAAAATCAAAAACTGCGGAACCACAAAAAGCTAAAATAATAAGAAGATAAATTAAAAACTTCACTCAATTCCTCTGTGTCTGGGTGGATTTTTATCTATTAAGACAAAACTCTTCTATCCCTACTAAATATTCCTGCTATTCCGGACATAGATTAATCTGATTCTATTTATAGCAAATTTTACATCTTGTTTGTTGGGTAAAAAAGTCAATAAAGAGTAGTGCGTTTCTCTAAGAAATATTAAAATTAAAAATAATGATGTGCTTAAATATGATAAACTTGCTGCTGTAGCTGCTCCTATACACCCATATCTTGGTATAAGCAAGAGGTTGAAAACAACAGTGAAGATAAATCCAATGAAAGCCGCTGTCGTATTTATATAATATTTCCCTATTCCAGCAAAATAATGGCTTATTGTAACGGTTAACCCAAAAGATATTATCCCTGCTGAAAGATAAAATATAATCGTTTTTACTGAACCAAAGTCTCTTCCGAAAATTAAAAGGAATAAACCTTGTGGTATAAGAAGTAGAATAAAAGTCGCAATTAGTGTTA
>JAGVOB010000050.1 GCA_020052955.1 Candidatus Omnitrophota bacterium
AGAAAAACGCATTAACAACAGACCAAGAAAATGTTTACAATATCTTATGCCAACAGAGGTTTACAAAAATGGTGTTGCACTTAAAACTTGAATCTGGGGGGTAATAACCAAAAAAGAAATATGACTATTCGGCCTTTGTATTCAAGAGCCCTTTTAGCTCTTTCATAAAATGATTAATGTCCTTAAACTGCCTGTATACCGATGCAAATCTAACATAGGCAACCTCATCCAATTCATATAGCTGTTTCATAATAAGTTCACCTATCTCGGAAGACAAAACTTCCTGTTCAAAGTTCTGATTGAGCGTCCTTTCAGCATTGTCGACTATCTCTTCAAGTTTATCCATGCCAACAGGCCTTTTTTCGCATGCCTTTAAAATCCCTGCCAATAGCTTTTTTCTGTCAAAGGGCTCGCGCCTGCCGTCCTTTTTTACAACCATAAGAGGGAGTTCCTCTATATACTCATAGGTAGTAAAGCGCCTCTTACAGGATAGGCACTGCCTTCGTCTTCTAATGGACGCACCGCTATTTTTAAGCCGTGAGTCTGTAACCTTGTTATCCAAACTACCACAATAGGGACACTTCATTGTAAAACAAAGGTTAAGGTTGAGGTTAAAATATATCGGTTATGGTTACGATGCCCGTTTCGTCATTCGGTTACGTTGCTCGTTGTTTAAAAGTTATCCAAGCATTACCTAATTTATATAGTTGTCTTCCTGATTTATCATAAATATCAATTAGCTCTTCGCAACGTGCTATGTTTATATAAGTTGGATAAATATCTTTGCATTGACTTAAACTAACTACCATTTCATTACATTCGGCCATAGCGTCATCAATGTACTTCTGGAAGCCCGATTTCTGGTGACGCTTAGCATATCCTTCTGCTATTAATCTTGGTATTGCCTTACAAGCACGACTCAGTTGATCTTTTAAATCATATCTCTCGCTATTTGGCAATTTAGGTATGATTTCCTTCATAACCATCAGCATGGCGTTATAAGAATTCTGATAAACCTCTAAATCTTTAAAACTTGTTATCCTCTGTTTCTCTATCATTTACGTTACCATAGCCATTAACCGATACGGGCTTCCTTGCCGTTACCTTTCATTCACCTTTTCTATTTCTTTTCTTATCTATAATCCTTAACGTAATCCCTGCTTCATCCAAGAATTCCTTTGCCATTTTATCCGGATACCAGCTTGTTATAACCACCTCGCGAATTCCGGCATTTATCAACATCTTGGCGCATATAATACATGGCTGCGTCGTAGCGTAAAGAATGCTGTCCTTTACGCTTATGCCGTGGTATGCCGCCTGTAAGAGCGCATTTTGCTCTCCGTGCAACCCGCGGCATAATTCATGGCGTTCGCCGGATGGAACTTTTAATTTTTCTCTAAGGCAGCCTGTCACTTCGCAGTGAACTATCCCTGAAGGCGTGCCATTATAGCCGGTTGCAAGAATATGCCTCTCCTTAACAATAACCGCACCGACCTGGCGCCTGAGGCAGGTTGAACGTTTTGAGACAAGTTTTGCTATTCCCAGGAAATATTCATCCCAGTCTGGCCTGTGCATTCTCTTCTTCTTCAAAGCAATCTCTTTAACCTTCTTATCAGCTCTGGATAGAGCGGAAATTTTTTTGTTAAAGAATTAACCTCTCTCCTGACATTCTCCAGGACCATAGCGCTTTCGGGATTCGATAAAACCATGTCTATAAGAGAGGCTATTCTCTGCATTTGGGGCTCCTTCATGCCCATGGTAGTAACGGCAGGCGTGCCTAACCTTATCCCGCTCGTTACCAATGCCCCCTTTGTATCAAAGGGTATCAGATTTTTATTCACCGTTATATTTGCCCTATCAAGCGTGCTCGAGGCATCCTTGCCTGTCAGGCCTTTATCCGTTAAATCTATAAGCAAAAGGTGATTGTCGGTGCCGCCCGATACTAGTCTTAACCCTTTCTTTGAAAGAGCCGTGGCGAGCGCCCTGGCATTCTTTACAATCTGCTTCTGATAGGCGTTAAAAGACGGCGAAAATGCCTCCTTAAAAGCTACCGCCTTTGCGGCTATTACATGCATAAGGGGGCCTCCCTGTATACCGGGGAATATTTGATTATCTACGCGTTTAGCAAATTCCTTTTTGCATAGTATCATACCGCCCCTTGGACCTCTCAGGGTTTTGTGAGTGGTTGTAGTAACAAATTCTGCATAGCCGACAGGGCTTGGATGCAGGCCCGCCGCAACAAGCCCCGCAATATGCGCCATATCTACGAACAGATACGCTCCTACCTTATCGCATATCTCTCTTAACTTTTTAAAATCTATAACCCTGGGGTACGCGCAGGCGCCGGCTAAAATAAGCCTCGGCCTAAATGATTTTGCCATTTGCAATATATCGTCATAATCAATTGTCTCTCTAGTCTTATCCACTCCGTATGTCTTTACATTAAAGAATCTTCCTGAAAAGTTGTGCGGGTGGCCGTGCGTAAGATGCCCGCCGCAGGCAAGGTCCATCGCAAGCACCTTATCTCCCAGTTCTAACGCTGCAAAATACACCGCCATATTCGCCTGGCTTCCCGAATGGGGCTGTACGTTGGCATGCTCTGCCTTAAACAGCTTCCTGGCGCGCTCTATTGCGAGCTCTTCAACGCAGTCTATATATTTACAACCGTTGTACCAGCGCCCCCTCGGATACCCCTCGGCGTATTTGTTGGTTAGAACGGACCCTTGAGCCTCCAAAACTGCCTCGGATACGAAATTTTCAGAGGCAATCAGCTCAAGGTTAGTACTCTGCCTCTTTGTCTCTTCGTATATTGCCTTAAATACCTCGGGATCTATCTTTCTTAAAAAACTCATCAAGCCCTCTCTTTTATCAATTTAATATGGGTGGCAAGGTTTGTGTTTTGAGTCACACGTTGATTTTTCGAAGCGGGCATGGTTCCGCCACGAATTTCGGCGGAGAGCGAGAAAAATCACCGAGTGCAGTCCTACCACGCTGGGGTAGGACAAACGGTGCAGCGAAAAACCAAACCTTGACAGGACCCGTTTCATATTATGTCGATTTCAATAATTTCTTTTCTATCGCCTTTATCTGATTCAACCTCCTTGAGTGCCTGCCTCCCTCAAACCCTGTAGAAAGCCATATCTTCAATATTTTTTTTGCCTTATCAAAATTTACGAATTTCGAGCCAAATATTAAAATATTAGTGTCATTATGCTGGCGGCTCAATTTTGCAACCTTCGCATTATAGGCGACAACGGCCCTCACTCCCAAAAATTTATTCGCCAGTATAGAAAAACCGACTCCTGTTTTGCATATCAGGATACCCCTGTCAAATCTTTCACTTGAAACGCCCCGCGACACCCCTATCCCAAACTCGGGATAGTCGCAGCTATCGAGAGAATTTGTGCCGAAATCCTTAACTTTGCAATTTTCCTTCCTTAAAAACCTTACGAGCTTTTCTTTTAATTCAAACCCGCCGTGGTCTGCTCCGATTGCTATCTTCATTACGCCCTCGTATGTTATAGAGTTCTAATCCAAAAATCAAAATGCAAATATCAAAATGACATATTAAAACTCAAAACTATTTTCTGCCTTTCAGGGTTAATATACTTGAGGCAAAAATATTAGCAATTTCAGATACTTCTTTTAATAGTTTGTTCGCCTCTTGAATATTACACTTATTAGCATCCATCAATATCTCCAGCCAGAACTTAGATTCGTTGGCAGATTTAAGTGAATGGTTAAAGAAATTGGTGAAATCATTCTTAGAGCTTGCTGCTCTTGCTTCAAAATAATTAGCACCGATACTGGTGCCACTACGCATTAATTGGTCTCCAATAACTTTACAGGTTCTATCGCTTGGCAAGGAGTTTATAAAATTAAGCAAATTTAGGATAAATTGTTTTATCCTCTTTTTAAACCTTTCTTTGAATGTTTCTCTTTCAAATTTTGAATCTTGGATTGTCATTTTGAATTTTGATTTTTGATATTTGAACTATAGCAGTTTTACAAACTTCTCCAGTGATTTTTTTATAATATCGCGTATATTCCTATAAAACTCTATACCACTTCCAACCGGATCATCTATATCCAGATCAAGTATGCTTTGCACGCTATCATCAAATTCTCTCAGCAAATATACCCTGTCCTTTACTTCCGGCATTCTATCTAATATATCATTCTTATGGTTATTTGTCATAACCAGTATCAAATCTGAATTTTTTATCATATCATCGTCGATACGCCTGGCCCTGTGATAGGTTATGTCTATGCCTTCTTCTTCCATAACGCTGACCGCCTCAGGGGCGGGCATCATACCTTCAAAAGCAGCGATGCCGCAGGATGAAACCGAAATCTCTCTTTTTTGGCTTAGCATATCCCTTAAAAAATCCTCTGCCATTATAGAGCGGCAGCTGTTGCCGGTGCAAACAAAGAGTATTGATTTTATGTTTTTGAAATCCATAACTTATAATGCAAAAATCAAAATGCCCCTAGAAATTGCAAAGCAATTTCAGGGACTTAAGTCCTGGAAATTCTACGAATTTCTCAGGGCAAAAATCAAAATCACATACCAAAGTCCAAAATTTTTTAAACCTTTTTGAGTTTTGCATTGTCATTTTGATATTTGATTTTTGATATTTAAATTTATTACTCCTTCCCTTAAAATCTTGGGCCTGTTATTTGTTAAATCAACCACTGTCGAAGGTATGCCTATAGGGCTTCTCCCGGCTGCCACTATAGCCTCTATCTTACCCTTAAAATTAAGCAGGATATCTTGCTGAGAAATGCATTCTCTCCCTCCGGATATGTTTGCGCTAGGCGCAAAGATAGGTAATCTAACCTCTTTAAGCAATATATTAACCGCTTTATAGTCAGGCATTCTAAAACCAATCTTTTTCCCCCCGGTTGTTTTTAGTATGGCTGTCAAAGGGCCGGGCCAGAATTTCTTTAATATGCTCATGGCATAAGGCTTAATTTCTACCTCAAATTTATCAAGATCCTTAAATCTACTTATCAATATAGTAAACGATTTATTCCTCGGCCTCTTTTTTAGCCGGTATAACCTATCCACCGCTCTTCTATCAAGCGCATTTACGAATAGGCCATATACCGTCTCTGTCGGAAAGGCTATTATACCGCCGCCTTTTAGAACCCCTGCTACTTTTTTAATACTCTTTAAACTGGGTTTATCCGGATCTATAATATAAAGTTCTGTTTTTTTCAAAACTCTCTTTTCCAGCTCTTTTTTCTATTGAGAGAGATTATATTCTTTCTTGTTTTTTCTTTATACCTCATAAGCGCCTTCTTCAATCCCGGATTATTCAGCGCGAGTATTCTTATAGCCAAGAGTGCCGCATTTTTCGCTCCTTGAGCACCTATCGCTACCGTTGCAACAGGTATGCCTGGCGGCATCTGCACAGTTGATAAAAGAGAATCGATCCCTTTTAAACTTTTTGTTTCAATCGGAATCCCTATAACAGGCAAATCCGTATGGCTTGCTACAACACCTGAAAGTGCCGCAGCTCCACCTGCTGCTGCTATAACAACTTTTACATCGGTCTTTGAGAGTTGTTTTACATAACCCGAAAGTTCATCCGGCGTCCTGTGCGCTGAAAGAATTTTTAAGTCATAGCTCATCTTAAATTCATCCAAAATATTGGTTGTTTCTTTTATCGTGGATAAATCGGATTTACTGCCTATTATTATAGCTATCTGTTTAGACATTTATCAGCCTCCGTTTTAACTCTCTAAAGCCTATATCCCTTCTAAAATACATTCCTTCAAAATAAATCTTTTCTATTGCGCTATAGGCCTTTTTTCTTGCGTCCTGGATTGTATCGCCTAATGCGGTAACGTTTAAAACTCTTCCGCTGGAAGTAAAAATTTTATTACCCTGTTTTTTTGTGCCTGCATGAAATACGGCTACATTTTTTTCTTCTTTTAATTTCTCAAGGCCCGTAATTTCTTTACCTGTTTCAAAAGTACCTGGATAGCCACCCGATGAAACAACAATACTCACGCAACTTCCTTTGTCCCATTCTAACTTTATTTTATCAAGCGTGCCTTTACTGCCTGCTATTAACACCTCGACTAAATCGCTTTTAAGCCTTGGTAAAATTGCCTGCGTCTCAGGATCCCCAAATCTTACATTAAATTCTAAAACAAATGGGCCTTTTTCAGTTACCATTATCCCTGCATATAAAACCCCTTTATAAGAATTTATTTCTTTTTTCATCTCATCAATAACGGGAATAATTATTTTCCTCATTATCTCTTTTTCTAATTCCTCCGTAATAAGGCCTGTCGGAGAATAGGCGCCCATACCGCCTGTATTTGGGCCTTTATCATTATCAAATATCCTTTTATGGTCTTGGCTTGTTGCAAGCGGAATAATGGTTTCTCCATCACTAAACACAATTATAGATGCCTCTTCGCCCAGGAGACATTCTTCTATTATAATTCTATCACCTGCATCCCCAAAAATTCTATCTTCCATAATCTGTTTTATGGCAACCTTAGCGTCATCAAACGAACCTGTTATTATAACACCCTTGCCCGCACAAAGACCGTCCGCTTTTATTACAATTGGAAAGGTGTTTTTTTCTTTTAAATAAGCTATGGCTTTTTGAGAATTATCAAATACTTCAAAATCCGCTGTCGGAACTCCTGTTTTTTTCATAAGTTCTTTTGCAAATACTTTACTTGCTTCAAGCTGGACCGCTTTTTTTGCCGGGCCGAATATCTTTAAACCCAGTTTAGTAAATTCGTCCACAATCCCGATAACAAGCGGCGCCTCAGGCCCAACAATCGTAAAATCTATTTTATTTTCTTTTACAAAGTTAATAAGGCCTTTTATATCATCTAACTTTATACTTACTAATTCGGCAATTTCAGAAATACCGCCATTTCCGGGCACGCAGAAAATTTTATCCACCAAGTTAGACTGCGCTATCTTCCAGCAAAGCGCGTGCTCTCTGCCGCCAGAACCAATTACTAAAATATTCATAGCTTACTCTTAAAAATAATCACCAATAACCAATCTTCCAAACACCAAATAAATCTCAATAACCAATAATCAATAACTAAGAAGATTTCTCTACAATAGAAGAAAATATCTTCTTTAGTTCAAGAGACTCGGTTAGCAGTTTATTAATTTCATCTTTAAATTCTGGATTTGCCTCTTCCAGAAGCTGAAGCCAGTAATGGGATTCTTTGGCTTCTTTACGAGTAATTTTAATACGATGGCTAAAATCCTTTTTACTTAAGGAATCGTTTGCTTCCCGGTAGTTTGCTCCTACTGAGCCACTGGCACGTATTAATTGAGAAATAAGCTCATTATTAATGGTGTTTCTGGATAATTTCTTGCAAAGTTTGATTATTTCCTTTGAAAATTCTAAGGTTCTTTCCTCGAGGTCAAAGTTATGCTGTTTGGTTATTGATAATTTTAACATTGGTTATTATTTGGTCATTGGTGCTTGGTTATTGGTTATTTAATGTCATTTGGACTTTATACAAATATAACTTCTCTATTACCATTTATAACTTCTCCAATAACCCAGCTTTTAAGCCCGAAAGTTTTGAGAATTTTTTTCGCAGATAAAACATCTTTGCCGGATATTGCCAAAACCATACCAAGCCCCATATTAAATACTCTGTACATTTCTTTATTGGGGACACATCCCTTTTCTTGTATTTCATTAAATATGGCTGGGATTTGCCATGAGCCTTTGTAAATCCTTATGGCTTTTTTACCATGTAAGATTCTGGGCAGTTTATCGTAGAATGCACCCCCGGTTATGTGGGCTATACCTTTTACATCTACCTTTTTTATCAGCCCCAATACAGGCTTCGCATATATAAGAGTGGGTTTAAGTAAAACTCGCCAGAGTCCTTTCTTTATTTCTTCCTCTTTAAAAACCTTTCTAACAAACGAAAATCCGTTTGAATGAAGCCCACTTGACTGTATACCGAGCAGTTTATCCCCTATATTTACCCTTGAACCATCTATTATATTTTTTTTATCAACTACCCCCACGCAGAACCCTGCAAGGTCATATTCTCCCGCCTTGTAGAATGAGGGCATTTCCGCTGTTTCTCCTCCTATAAGAGAGCATCCCGCCTGCCTGCAGCCACTGGCTATTCCCTTTACTACATCGGTAAGGGTGTTTGAGTTTATTTTTCCTGTGGCTATATAATCTAAAAAGAACAGGGGTTTTGCGCCAAGGGCTATTACATCGTTTACGCTCATCGCAACCAAATCAATGCCAGCCGTATCGTGCTTATTGGCCAGAAATGCAATTTTAAGCTTTGTCCCAACCCCATCGGTTGAGCCAACCAGGACAGGTTCTTTATATAAACGAAAGTCTGGCTTAAATAAGCCAGAAAACCCGCCTAAAGAAGAAAATGCGCCTTTTGTCTTTGTGGAATCTACAAATTTTTTAAACCTGTTGACCAATAGATTCCCTTTGTCTATATCTACGCCTGAGGATTTGTAGGTAATGGTTTTCATAATTTTAAATGGAGACGTTTATCGGTTACGGCTACGATGCCCGCTTCGTTCTTCGGTTACGTTGGTCGGTTTTTACGTTACCGTTACCATTGCCGATACGGGCTTCGTTACCTTAACCCTTTCACGAATTTTTATCCTGCCCGCAGCATTTCCTCTCTGTTATATATTTATCCGCCTCCATACCGAAGTCTATCGGATAATCGCCCGTAAAACAGGCGGTGCAGTAATTCTCTTTCGGAAGCGAAACGCTGTCTAACAGTCCTTCGACGCTAAGATATCCCAGGGTCTCAACGCCTAAAAATTTTCTTATCTCCTCAACCGTATGTGTAGAGGCAATCAGCTCTTTCCTTGTAGGAAAATCAATCCCGTAAAAACAGGGGAATTTAATAGGCGGGCATGATATCCTCATATGTATCTGGCTTGCGCCTGCCGCCCTTAAATTTCTTACCCTGTTTCTGCATGTTGTGCCGCGAACGATTGAGTCATCTACAACTAATATTTTTTTACCGAAGAGCACTTCCTTTAAGGGATTAAACTTAACCTTCACTGAAAAATCCCTGATAATCTGCGAGGGCTGTATAAACGTCCTTCCTATATAGTGATTTCTCGTCAGGCCGCTATCTATAGGAATCCCTGATTGACGGCTAAAACCTAGCGCCGCGGAATTGCCGGAATCAGGTATCGGGATAACTACATCCGCATCTATTGCGTGCTCCCTTGCTAAGTGCCTGCCTAAATTCTGCCTAACGAGATGGACATTTTCTCCGAATATCTTTGAATCGGGCCTCGCAAAATAAACATGCTCGAATATACAATAGGAATGCTTTATTTTTTCCCCCTCAAACGGCTTTACAGAACGCACTCCGTCCTTATTTATGAACACAACCTCTCCCGGTTCAATCTCTCTTATATACTCAGCCTCTATCAGGTCAAGGGCACAACTCTCAGAAGCCAAGATATATGAATTATTTAATCTCCCCAGGCAAAGGGGCCTGAACCCAGAGGGGTCTCTCAAGCCTATCAATTCATTTTCCCTTAATAAAAGCAGCGAATAAGCACCCTTAATCTGTTTTAGGCAGCTAAAAAGCGCTTCTGGAAAATTAGCAAAATCGGGCCTTGCCAAGAGATGAATTATTGTCTCGCTATCAACCGTCGTCTGGAATATCGAACCATGCGCCTCCAGATAATCCCTTAACTCTTTAGCGTTAACTAAATTGCCGTTATGGCAAACTGCTATAGAACCCCTTGAGTAATCTACCAAAATAGGCTGGGCATTTTTTATAAGGCTTGAACCTGTGGTTGAATACCTGACATGGCCTATGGCTATATTCCCCTTAAGGCCGCCTAATATTTCCTCATTAAAAACATCGCCGACAAGCCCCATCTCTTTATGGGAATATATCCTATCCCCGTCGCTTGTCGCAATACCCGCAGATTCCTCTCCCCTATGCTGAAGGGCGTATAACCCCAGGTATGCTAATTTAGCCGCCTCTGGATGGCCAAACACCCCGAATAATCCGCAAAACTCCTTTATCATCTCTCAATACCTCGTTATTCTATCGTTCACAATATAGGCTACGGTTACGATGCCAGTTTCGTTTATCGGAAACGTTGTTAGGCTTTTTACGTCACCATAACCACTTGCCGATACGGGCTTCGTTACCCCAGCCGTTACCTACATCCATTAATTCATAACTCATCGCTTGTAACTTATAACTATTCTTAACCTTAACCTCAATACTCAAGCTGACTTTTTTTGATTACTCATTACCTAATTTTTTTAGCTTTCCTTCAATCTCTATTATTCTTTGGTCTATGGAGCTTATTTCATTATGAAGGATCATCATCTCCTGAGTCTTCGCTCCGCATGGGGCATCCTTTAGAAGCGCAAGGTAATCCTGCTGCTTCAGATTTCTCTGTAAAGTGAGCTGGTCTTTTTTAACCTCTAATGGTTCCCGTTGGTCTTGCGATGCAGGCTGGTTGGTCTTAATCCCGGATGACCCTTGGGGAGTGAAATAAACAAACTTAACAAATATTATTCCTATGCCTAATACTAAAGCTATACCCATTAAGCCTGCGATTAATCTTTTCATATGAACCTTACCTCCAAACTATAAAGCCTTCCATAACAGGTTTCCGTATGGCTCATACTGAGCGGGGCCATTGTTCATCCCTGCCTGTCGGAGAGGCAAGGCAGGCGCACCCTAGCCCCCGCAGGGGGCATGGGTACGGTTTTCCCCTCGTTTAGCTCGGGACTCTGCCCCTCGTCCACTTTTAGCGAACTCGGGATTCTACTGGCCGCGAATGTACAAATTATTTCTTATATACATAACGCCATTTTTAAATATCAATAACCCATCGCCTTCCTTAAGCCGCTTCTAGTCCAGCGCGGGTGCTGATAACCGAATATGTGACGCTCGGGGTGCGACATAAGGCCTAAGATTTTTCCTGTATTATCGCATATACCGGCTATATTTTCCACTGAACCGTTAGGGTTATAAGGTTAAAACCCAAGTAACACAAGTAACCCTATAACCCCATTAAATCAAGTAAGGAATAAAAATTCACCATCTAAGTGTTTTCTGCCACGCTTCCTTCAAAACATTTATATCCGTTGAAACAATCTGATTTCCCTTTACACCGTATATCTTAAACTCAGGGCTTGCCGATAAGCAACCTATAAGGCCGATGGATACACCTTTCATAATTTTTTCAAACCCTTTTTGCTTTTCCTTTTCTACTTCAACTATAAACCTTGAATTGGATTCAGAGAATAGAATAAAATCATCTCTTTTTGCATTTTGGTTTGTAATTTTGATTTTTGATTTTTGATTTTTGATTTTATAAGGTACTTCATTCAAGAATACCGTCATGCCAAGGGCGCCGCTGAATGCCATCTCGGCAAGCGCAACACCCAAACCGCCCTCTGATAAGTCGTGGCAACTTCTGACTAAGTCAAGCGAGATTGCTTTATTTAATCTTTCAAAAAGTACTTTTGCATTTTTTGGATTTACTTTTGGGGCACTATTCCCGACAAAACCATTTAATGCAAAATATTCTGAGCCGCCTAACTCATCAAGGGTTTCGCCTGCCATATAAATAAAACTGCCCGATTTTTTTGCATCCATTGAAATTGCTTTTGAAATATCATCCATAACCGAGATTGCGGATATCAAAAGCGTGCCCGGGATTGAGATAGTTTTATTTCCCACCCTGTATTCGTTGTTGAGACTATCTTTTCCCGAGATAAACGGAACCTTATATGCCTTTGCTATATCATAACAGCCATAAGCAGCTCTTACGAGTTCGCCAAGTTTACCAGGTTTATCTGTATCGGACCAGCTAAAATTATCCAATAGCGCGATTTTATCAATAGAGCCGCCGACCGCGATAACCTGCCTTATGGCCTCATCTATACTTGAGGCGGCCATCCAGTAAGGGTCTATGTCCGAATATTTGAAATTTATACCACAGCTAACGATAACGCCTTTTTTGGAATTAAATAAAGGCTTTATTATCGCTGCATCGGAAGGGCCGTCATTGTTTATCCCTATAAGGGGTTTTAAGACGCTTTGGCCCTGAACCTCATGGTCATACTGCCTTATAATCCATTCTTTAGAGCACACATTAAAACTGGAGAGTATTTTTAACAAATGGGGAGTCAAATCTTTTGGGCATTCAAACGGGGGTTTTTTATGTTTTGGTTTCTGCCATATTGCCTTGCGGAGGAGTTTAGGAAGGCCATCGTGTAAAAACTCCATATCCAGATCGCAGACCGTATCTCCCTCGTATCTTAAATGAAGTTTTTTATTATTTGTAAATTCGCCTATAACCGTTGCTTCAACATCCTCGCTTTCAAAATTCCTCGATAATTCCTGAAGTTTATTTTTCGGGACAGCCAAAATCATTCTCTCTTGTGCCTCTGAGATCCAGATTTCTGTATACGAGAGCCCTTCGTATTTTAGAGGCACCTTCTCTAAATTAATGATAACTCCTAAATCTTCCCCCATCTCGCCCACTGCGCTTGACAGGCCGCCGCCGCCGCAGTCTGTTATAGCATTATAAAGCCTCCTATCGCGCGCCTGAAGCAGGGTATCTGTAATCTTTTTTTCAGTAATCGGGTTTCCTATCTGGACAGCGCCGCCGGATATAGTCTCTGATTTATGCGTAAGCTCTCCCGATGAAAAG
The DNA here is from genome assembly GCA_020052955.1 of Candidatus Omnitrophota bacterium. Taxonomy (GTDB): domain Bacteria; phylum Omnitrophota; class Gorgyraeia; order VGKN01; family VGKN01; genus JAGVOB01. The sequence continues at coordinate 12,698 of JAGVOB010000050.1, forward strand.
GTTGCGCCGTGAATGCCGTCTCTGCCCGTTCTTCCTCCTACAAGCACTATCAAATCACCCTTTGTAACCTTTTTAAATGAGGCGGCCTTCGGCATAATACCAACTGTGCCGCAATAGACCAGCGGATTTCCCGCAAAGCGCTCGTCAAATAAAACAGCTCCATTTGATGTAGGGATTCCCATTCTATTTCCATAATCCCTCACGCCTGATACAACGCCCTTCATAATACGCTTTGGATGAAGCATGCCCTTAGGCACCTTTTTAAGCGGCGTATCCGGAGGCGCGAAACAGAACACATCGGTGTTCATAATCGGCTTTGCTCCCAGGCCCGCGCCCAGGATATCCCTTATAACGCCTCCTATGCCGGTACCCGCTCCGCCGTATGGCTCAAGCGCCGACGGATGGTTATGCGTCTCTACCTTAAAGCATATGTTATTTCCCTTATCAAATTCTACTATACCAGCGTTATCTTTAAAGACAGACACACACCACTTCTTATTTAGCTCTTTCGTCACCCTCATTATCGTTGTCTTCAATAAATTATCTATTCTTTTGGTTGCCGATTTCTGGTTACCGATTACTGTCCTATATTCTATTTTACTCTTAAATGTCTTATGGCCGCAGTGTTCCGACCAGGTCTGCGCAATTGTTTCAAGTTCACAGTCAGTAGGATTCCTGCCCAGCTTCCTGAAATATTCCTTAATCGTAAGCATCTCCTTCAGACTTAGAAACAACTGGCCGTCTTTGCTTAACTTGACAAGGTCCTTTTTGTTAAATCCCGACAAATCAACTGTTTTTAAATTAAATACGTATCTGGGGCTCTTAATCCTTGCCGGGTGAGTCCTTGTATTCTGGATTACCCGGTTATACAGCAGCTTTTCACCTATCTGCCTTAATTTCTCCGGGGATATACTGCCTTTTATAAGATACCTCTTCGCAGTCTTTACGGAACTAACACTATTATAACCTAAATCCGCTATCGCTTTTTTTACCGAACCTTCCCATGGATCCATTACGCCCGGATTATAAAAAACCTCGATTATATTTGCTCCGTTATGGGAGGAGCTGTCTCTTTCTTCTTTAAGAGCAAACTCTTCTGTTACGGGGTCTGCGAGTATCTCTCTTACTATCCTTTCCATATCCCCTTTTAATAAATCGGTGTCAATAAAATATAACTGCTCGACCCTGACATCGTCTACTGCAGTGATGCCTAAATCAGCAATATCTTTTTTTATGGCCACACCTGTGGCATCGAAAAAGCCTGCCTTCTGTTTTATTTCTACTTTCCAGAGCATTAACTTTTCCCTAGTTTAATAAATTTTTATTTTTAGGTAATCGGCTATGGTTACGATGCCCGTTTCGTATTTCGGTTACGTCAATCGTCATAAATCTTTTTACCGTAACCCATCAACGTAACCGACTACGGGCTTCGTTACCCTTACCCTAACCGTTATACAGTAAACTATCCTACAACTCTCCTATATACCTCCTGATATGCCCCTTCCACATTCCCGAGATCCCTTCTAAACCTATCCTTATCGAGCTTCTCATTCGTGGCCTTATCCCACAACCTGCACGTGTCAGGCGAAATCTCATCTGCCAACAGAATCCTCCCCCTGTACCTTCCGAACTCAAGCTTAAAATCCACAAGGATCAGGTTCTTCTCTTCAAAAAATCTCCTTAATATCTCATTTATAGTAAATGAGCTGGAGCATATCTCTTCCAGCTCGGCGTCTGTCGCAAGCTCAAGAGCTCTTATATGGTAATCATTTATAAGGGGGTCGTGTAATTTATCCTCTTTGTAATGATACTCTAAAACAGGGGTTTTTAACCTCCGGCCCTCTTCAATATCCAGGAGCTTGCTCATCCCTCCTGCAACAATATTCCTTATCGTGACCTCAATAGGTACTATCTTAACTTTTTTTATAAGCATATCCCTGTCGCTTAAAAGCTTTACAAAGTGGGTGGCAACGCCTTTTGTATCGAGGAGTTCGAATATCTTTGCCGATATCTTGTTATTTATCACGCCCTTGCCTGCTATCGTACCTCTCTTTGTGGCGTCAAAGGCCGTTGCGTCATCTTTAAACTCCTGTATAAGCAAATCCGCATCGGGCGTTTCATAAACCTTCTTTGCCTTTCCTTCATACAGTAGCTTTAGTTTTTGCATACTACAAACCCGCCTTTCTGAATATCCTGTCAACAAATCTCGTATGATACTCCAGGGAAAAACATTTATTGAGAGCTTCTTTGGATATAGCGCTGGTGATGCGTTTGTCCTGTTCTAAAATAATCTTAAAATCCCTGTCCTCCTTAAAGGATTTCATCGCGGCATCCTGAACTATATTATACGCATCTATTCTGGTTAGGCCTTTCTGTATAAGGCTTAAAAGGATATGCTGGGAAAAAATACGCCCTTTTGTCAGGGCTAAATTCCTCTTCATATTTCCGGGATTAACAGCGAGATTATCCGCTAGCCTTATTGTCTCATTAAGCATAAAATCTATCAGAATGCAACTGTCGGGTATTATAACCCTTTCGACGCAGGAGTGGCTTATGTCCCGCTCGTGCCACAATGCTACAGACTCGATCTCGGCAAGTGCGTTTGAGCGCAGTATGCGCGCCAGGCCGCAGAGCCTCTCAGAATTTACCGGATTTCTCTTATGGGGCATTGCGGATGAACCCTTCTGCGTCTTTGAAAAAAATTCCTCTGCTTCGCCTACCTCTGTCCTCTGCAGATGCCTGATCTCTGTCGCAAACCTCTCAATGGTCGCTCCTATTAAGGCTATGCTTGATAAAAACTCTGAGTGCCTGTCCCGAGGGATTACCTGCGTTGAAATAGGGCTTGGCTTCAAGCCCAATTTTTTACATACATATTCCTCGACAAACGGTTCAATATTGGCGTATGTGCCTACGGCCCCGGATATCTTTCCGTAAGAAACAACTTCTTTCGCCCTGACAGCTCTCGATAGATTCCTATTTATCTCATCGTAAAATAACGCTAATTTCAATCCGAATGTAACGGGCTCTGCGTGTATGCCGTGCGTCCTGCCCACTATGGGGGTGTATTTATACCTCCTGGCCTTTCTTGAAAGAACGCTTAATAGTTTTTTAAGGTCTCCTATAATTATATCGCAGGACTCCCTCATCTGGGAGGCAAGGGTAGTATCCAAAATATCATTTGAGGTAAGGCCCATATGCAGAAACCTGGCTTCCGGCCCTAAATTCTCGGATATGCTTTCAACAAAAGCCACGACATCGTGTTTTGTCTTCTTCTCTATGGCATTTATCTTGTCTATATCAAATCTTGCCCTTTTTCTAATAATATTCAGAGCGCTTTTGGGTACCTTACCCAGCTTTGATAATGCTTCGCAGCTTAAGATTTCAACCTCTAACATCTTCTTAAACTTATTCTCATCGCCCCATATCGCTTTCATCTCTGGAAGGGAATATCTCTCTATCATTTTTAGCTCCTTAATGAGTCCGCCTTAGGCGGACGAATTAATCCCGAGCTTACGCAGAAGATTTCAGGAAAATCTTCAAGTGTTTAAGCGAGGGATCTTTTAGTATATCATCTCCTTAATGATGGCACCCTTGACACTTTGTGTCAAGGATTTGTCGGAATTAATCCCGAATGTAGAAACTTCCGAAGAAGAACCACATTCGGCATAGCTGATACAAACTTAAATATTGTTTCTATAAAATCTAATTTCTAATGAACTACCTCGCAGCAAGCTGAGGGGTATCAACTCTCTTGCAAATCGGAACGCAGCTTGGCTAGCGGGGAATTAACCCCCCGTCCCGCCAAAGGCGGGATTAATACCAGCCATTATATATGCCTCTATCAAATGCTTATAAATACTATCTAAGTCTTTCGCTTCGCAGCTGTCAGAATTATTTATAGAATATTCAAAATTGCTGGCCGCTTCATCAAAATGGCCCTGTTTTAGATTTATCATGCCGAGGGTATCCATATACCAAAATTTTCCGTCTGGGTTTAGCTCTATTGCTTTCTTAACCAGCTTACCTGCTTCGTCAAGAGAAAAACCTTCTTCGGCTATGGCATACGCCATGTTGTTATAACAATCGGCGAAATCAGGCAAGAGCTCTGCCGCCTTTTTATAATTCTCTATCGCCCGAGTAAATTCTTTTTCCCTTAAATATACGTTTGCCAGGTTAAAATAAAATATGGCAGGAGTGTTATTAGACCCTTCCTTAAAAGGACTAGGAAGGTCTATCCTTTTTGGATTAAAAGATATTGCCTTTAAATAACTATTTTTTGCCAAATCTAAGTTACCGTTTTGTTCAAAAATAATCCCGAGCCTATTATACTCATCCGGCTCTTTAACCCAGTCAACCCTTTCCGGCGAGGCAACAACCAGCATCCAATTTCCGGCATTCCTCCACCTTTTTAAGAAATCTTTAAATGATATAACTGCATCTTTATTAATACCGTCATTGGCTACTATAAAACTATTCTTTTCATTTATGCCGGTAACAACAATGTAGTGATAATCAGAAAACAGGGCCCTTTTTTTCTGAAGCGCTATCACCGGGACATCCCTCTTTAAGTAAAACCCTATATCCTCGATAGACCCTACGTAATCCTTTGTAAAAAATCCCTTTCTTAAGGCAAAATCTGCCATCTCAAAATTAAATGTGCCCTTTGCTTTTTTAAGATAAATTGAATCCGCTATCTCTTTCTGGCTGATAGGCCTCTCCCAGTATTTTAGGACAGCTTCAAGTGAAGCCGGGCCACAATAGAAAAAACCTTGCCTTACAAATGGGACATTCTCTATATAGGCAGTATCTTTATCGTCCTGGAAGGAATTTTTTCTTATAGCGCTGACATTCAGGCTTGCACAGCCAATCAGGTTTAAAATCAGGGAGGTAAAGAAAAAACATCTAATCCAAAATAACACTTATTCTTACCGGTAATATGCTCATTTATGCTTGGGTTCTACCTTGATAGCGTAATCCGTAAAATACAAGATAGATACTATCAATAATACTATAAATACTACGGCTATTATGACTCCGCCTGCGTCTCCGCCGGCATTTATAATAACTGCATTCTTTGCAATCCTGCAAAGCTCGCTATCCGGGAGCCTGGCTAGCCTTGCCCTTAAATCCCCCTCGGTTATCCTGAGGCTTAAAAGCCTTCTCTTGGCTATGTCGTGTTTAAAAACGCCGACAATCTTCTCTATATCCTGTATGCGGCTTTCTGATTCGGCATACTTCGATTTAACGGGCAGGCTAAAAAGTTCTTGCGGAAAAATACTTATACTTAACATTGCCAGCACCAGTATTATATAAACCGGCTTAATTCTAAATATCACCTTAAGCATTTTCACCTCCTAAATGCAACCACAATTGAATTTTGAGAGTGTTGAAAAAACCTTTCTTTTCAACGCTCTCATCTCGGAAGACTGCGTTAAACAAAGGTTTTGCAACGGTCATTTTAACATATTTATAGACGCATTTAAATAAAGCCAACCGATATGTTAAGTCTCATAGTTGGTTTTATTTACTTCTCAACCCTGATTATAAATCCCGACCTTCCTACGTAAATCCCAAATGTCTTATCAAACTCACACGTTGTATAAGCAGCGGTTCCATATGTCGCGTCCACAACCGGGATAACCCTTAAAATCTTCCTTAAGACATTGGACATCAACGTTTCGTCCTTCAGGCTGTACGCCGTCTCGCTAAGGGCTATATGGTTTTCGTCCGAAGGATATCTGCCTGAGAGCCTGGTTATCCTGTAATAGGTGCGAATGCCTAATAGATTCAGGATTGGCTTCCACTTTATTATGTCTCCTGAAATCATCCATTCTTTTCCTTTCATAGGGAAAATAGCTGCGGGCTGAATTTTACCTTTTACTACAGGGGTATATTCGAGGTTAAAATCATACTCTCTGTCTTTAGATACTGCGCACCGGATCTTTGCGACCAGGCTTTCTTCATTAAATTTAATAAAAGCCTTAGAGAATAACCCCGCAAAGACCATTGCGGCACTTAAAGATATAACAGCCAGCCATATAAGCGAGCTGACTAATCTACCGCGCCTTATAGCCCATATAAAAAGGATTATGCCTATTGTGAAAGAACAAATACCCAGCAATATCAAATTGCTGGGATTTAAACACAACATAAATAAAATTGAGACCGTTGCAAAACCTTTGTTTGGCGCAAGTTTTCGATATCTGCCAAAAGATCTCTCGTCGAGACTAATCCACAAGGATAGACCATCCTAAACCTTCA
>JAGVOB010000014.1 GCA_020052955.1 Candidatus Omnitrophota bacterium
CTACCAATATCATCGAAAGATCCTTCAGGGAAGTAAGGCGAAGGACTCGGGTATTTAGCTGCTTCTCGAACAAAGAGTCATGTGATAGGATTATTTATGTCATCTTTACGCACTTAAACAACAAATGGAAGGAACACCCATTGCAGCAATTTACACAATTTTGTTGACGTAACCTTTTTTAAGAAAGTATTTGACATTTTTAATAATTGTGATTTAATATAACGAATATAGGAAAATAAAATTTCTTATCTAATGAAAACAATCTCAAGCAAAGGAATTTGTTTTTTAAGAGTAACACTCTTCATTTTAAGCTTATTTAGCATCTCCTTTCTTAACGCCGAAGAAGAGAAAGCCCAAGAATCCTCTTCTGAAATCCCTGACTGGCTAAAACGTACAAATTATGGAGTAGTAATTGAAAATGACTACGCTCCCCGCCTATATTTAGAAACAGTCCAGCCTTTATATCAATCCTCCGACAGAATAAACACCTTTTTTACCCATGATAGAATCTCTATCCAGAATGCAAGAGGAACTTATTCTGCAGGATTAGGTTATCGACGCCTGCTCTTTAACGAAGAGTTATTGGCGGGCATAAATGGCTTCTTTGATTATCAGGATTTACGCAAGCACTACCGCACAGGCGTTGGGTTAGAGGCAATTACCGATAAATTAGAAGCAAGGGCAAATTCCTATTTTGGCCTTTCACCGAAACGAATAATAGAAGAAAGCGCAGCTACGTCAAATTATGAAAAGGCGGTCGATGGCTTTGATGTGGAGCTGGGTTGCCCGGTTCCGTATGTGCCATGGATTAAATTATTCGGCGGTTATTACTGGTATGATTTTAAGAAAGCCAATAAGAATTTAATAGGCTGGAAGGCAAGGGGAGAAGCTAAACCGTTTAAATTCATCACCTTTAATGTGGAAACCAACGATGATAATAAAGCCAAGCGGGAGTATCGAGTGGATGGCCGCTTTAGTCTTGAGGTTGATGATTTTACTCCAAAAAGCATCTGCTCCGCGTTTAAATTAGCCAAGGAGCCTTTCCCGGAGGTTGACCTGAGAGAGCGGACCTTAGACAGGGTTGAGAGAAATTTTAATATTATGGTGGAAAAATGGGTCGAGTCGGGGTCAATGAGCGTAGAGATAGGTAGGAAGTAAGGATAAAAAGTGTTAAGAAGGATATTTTATTTAAGTATTTTCTTTGTTAGCCTTAACTTATTTGCAGGCACTGAGTTATTTGCTCAGAGAGTAGCAAGGGGGACGCCCTCTATATATAAGGTAACGATGATTAAACTTGAAATGTCTCAGAATAGCGGCACAACCTGGTTTACTGTTGCTGACTCGCAGTTAGAGTTGGATATCGCCTCAGTAGAAGCCGGGCAAAAGGCTGGAGATTGGGTTAGCAATGTAAGCCTTCCTATAGGAACGTATAATAGAATGCGCCACACTGTATCCGCCACTTTTAAAATGAGAGGATACGCCTATTATAACACGACAAATAGGACATATTTTACCACGCCTAATGGTATATCGAATGTAGTTGGAAATGTTACTGATACCTCGCAGATGCCAAGTTATGGTGAACAATCTATAACCATTTCTGAAGGCGGGGAAGTTTCTGGCGGAAGGGTTGTTCATGAAGAGGAAGATAATATTGCCATCTCAGCCGACGCACCAATGAGAGAAAGAGTCACCTTTGATGTAACCAATACTCTGGATCTATACCAGGAAGGCGTTAATTATGTATTCTATCCTGCACCGCCTGTAGTAGATTCTATACCTCAATAAGCCAAGCCTTCCCTAATTCCTTTATTCCCTTAATTATTTATTCCATTTTTCCCATTTGAATGAAAACCAATGCTGTGGTATATTGCTTTTGAAAAATAAATGTGGATGTAGTATATATAAAATATTTTAGAGATGGTTAAACAAATCTTAAATGGTTTAAACCCTCAGCAAAAAGAAGCAGTAAAGCACGATAAGGGTCCTCTTCTAATAATAGCAGGCGCAGGCACAGGAAAAACCTCTGTTATCACAAGGCGCATAGCCCACCTCATAGAGACAAAAAGAGCGCTTCCTGAAGAGATAATTGCCCTCACGTTTACAGAGAAGGCTGCAGTAAATATGGAGGAAGGCGTTGATATCTTGGTGCCGTATGGATATACAAATGTACCGATAAACACTTTCCATGCCTTCGGCGACAGGCTCTTAAGAGAGAATGCCCTTACGATAGGGCTTGATCCCAACTTCAAGGTACTTACCCGCCCCGAGCAGATCATATTTTTTAGAGAGCACCTTTTCGAATTCCCAATAGCCTACTTCAGGCCATTAAGCGACCCCACAAGATTCATAGAGGCGATGGTTATCTTATTCAGCAGGGCGAAAGATGAAGATACAAGCCCTGCCGAATACTTAGACTATGTAGAAAAACTCAAGGACAGATTAAGCAAAATCCCCCAAGACGAAGAGCTAAAGGAATTAATCCTGCAGCAGCAAGAGATAGCGAGCGCATACTCGAAGTACCAGGAGCTTATGAGCAAAAATAACAGGGTTGACTTCGGCGACCAGGTGTATCTGTGCCTTAAGCTTTTAAGAGAACACCCCCTTATATTAAAAACCTACCAAAGGCAGTTCAAATATATCCTCGTAGATGAATTTCAGGATACGAATTACGCCCAGTTTGAATTGGTAAAGCTATTGGCGGGCAAAGATAAAAACCTTACAGTCGTCGGAGATGATGACCAGAGCATCTATAAGTTCAGGGGGGCTGCTATAAGTAACATACTGAATTTTATGGATACCTATAAGGATGCCAAAAAAGTTGTCCTTACCAAGAACTACCGCTCTACCCAGGTAATCTTAGACCGGGCATACGCCCTTATAAAACACAATAACCCAGACAGGCTCGAGATAAGGTGCGATATAGATAAGAAATTAGAGGGTATTACAGAAAAAGGGAAAGAGGTTAAACACCTGCACTTTGATACCGTTTCAAGCGAGGCGGATGGCGTCGCAGAGATTATAGAAGATAAGATAAAGACCAAAAAATACGCGTATTCCGATTTTGCAGTACTTGTCCGGTCAAATAACGATGCCGACCCTTTTATAAGAGCGCTTAATATGAAAGGAATTCCCTGGCGATTTAGCGGAAACCAGGGTTTATATTCAAGGATGGAGATACGGCTACTCGTCTCGTTCTTAAAGGTAATATCGAATCTCTCGGACAGCATAAGCCTTTTTCATCTGGTATCAAGCGAGATATATAATTTTAATATGCTTGACCTTAACAGGATAATGGACATTGCCAACAGGAATAACAGGCCCCTTTTCTATCTCTTTGGCAATTTGGACATATTTGAAGGACTGAATGATATCCCGCAGGCTACCCGGAAGAGCATAGAGAGGGTTCTTAAGGATATAGAGAAATTTTCCGAGGGCTCTAGAGAGCTTACCACAGGGAGGCTCCTGTATAGATTCTTGACGGAGACCGGATATCTGAAAGCGCTTATCAAGAGCGATTTACCCGAATCGGAAGAAAAGGTCCAGAACATAGCGAAGTTTTTTGAAATAGTAAGGGATTTTGAGACGATAGCCAAAGAGGACAGGGTGGTTGAGTTTGTGAGGCATCTTGACAGCCTCATTGAAGCGGGAGATGACCCGGCTACGGTCGAGGCGGATATAGACACGCGTGCAGTTAATATCCTCACCATACATAAAGCGAAGGGCCTGGAATTTACCGTGGTGTTTCTGGTAAGCCTTGTTATAGGGAAATTCCCGTGGCCGAGAAGGAAAGAGCTATTGGAATTTCCGAGCGAGCTTATAAAGGAGATTTTACCCTCGGGGGATTTTCACATCCAGGAGGAACGCCGGCTCTTTTACGTCGGTATGACGCGCGCAAAGAAGGAGCTATATCTGACATCCGCAAGAGACTACGGCGGATTAAGAGAGAGAAAGGTAAGCCAGTTTGTGCTTGAGGCGCTGGGAATACCTAAGCCGGAGTTTGAAACAAGAAGAGCCACCTCTATCGAGGTGATAGAAAGACACGCGCCTAAAACCGCAAAGATTTTAAAGGAAAGAAAAAAAATCGATAGGAGCGGAATCCTGACCCTGAGTTATTTGCATGTAGATGACTATTCTACCTGCCCCCTTAAGTATAAATATGTCCATCTTTTGAGAGTGCCTGTTTTAGCGCACCACGCGGTTGTATATGGAAGGGCTGTTCACGACGCCGTGCAGTTCTATCATACGGCTAAGATAAAGAATGAGCCGGTGTCTATAAAAGAGCTTATAAGCACTTTTCATGCAAGGTGGGTCTCGGAGGGTTTTTTAACAAGGGCGCATGAAGAGGAGCGGCTTAAGGCGGGCGAAAACGCCCTAAAGAGATTTTTCGATGAGCAGGAAAACTCCGGGGATATCCCTACTTTTGTAGAGGAGAAGTTTAGTTTTAAGCTGGATAACGACCTGGTTAAAGGCAGATGGGACAGAATAGATATTAACGAAGGCGTAGCCACCATAATTGATTTTAAGACATCCGAGATAAGAAAGGAAAAGGACGCGCAGAAAAGGGCAAGAGAGAGCATACAGTTATCCATATACAGCCTCGCCTATAAGGAGAGGTTTGGCAAGATGCCGGACAAGGTTGAGCTCCATTTTATAGAATCAGGCCTTGTGGGCGCCTCAAAGAGGACAGAAGAGGATATTGAAGAAGTGATAGAAAAAATTAAGAAGGTATCATGCGGCATAAGGGCTCAGGACTTTGAGCCGAAACCGGCATACCTTGCGTGCAAGTACTGCGCGTTCTCAAATATCTGTTCATATACGGCAAGCGGAGGATGAGATAAAATTCAAATATCAAAAATCCCTGTCTGCCGACAGGCAGGAAAATCCCCGCCTGCCGAAGCAAAACGGCGGGCAGGCAAAATGACAGTCCAAAGTTTAAAAACCAAAACAGGAGTCCTCAATGGATGTTAAAACTAAATACAAAGAGTTGTTAAATAAAACAAGCGAGAGAAAAGAAGAGGTTTTGAAATTTGCCGAATTCCTGGAGGCCAAAACAAACTGGCTTACGTCTCCGGCAAGCACGAGGTATCATCTAAACAAAGAAGGGGGGCTGTTAGAGCATTCCGTAAACGTAACGGAGCAGCTTCTTAAAATAAAAACGTGCCTCTCTCCCGAGATTTCGGATGAGAGTTGTATAATAACAGGGTTGTTCCACGATATCGGCAAGGTGGGCCTTCCGGGGAAACCGTATTATATTCCAAACGATAATAAATGGGAGATTGATAAAGGGATTTTATATAAGATAAATCCGGAGGTTACCGCCATGGGCATTGCCGCAAGAAGTATTTTTATAGCGGCTCAGCATTTAAGGCTTAAGGAAGATGAGGCGCAGGCCATTGCGTATCACGACGGCTTGTTTGTGCCGGAGGGAGAAAGCATAAAGCACAAAGAAAAACCCCTGACGCTGCTTTTGCACTGGGCAGACTACTGGACAGTAAGAGTGATAGAGAAAAAATAGGTTAAGGTTAAGGCTTAAGGATAGTTATGAATTACAAATTATGAGTTATGAATTAAAAAAATAATACCAATAAAATCTTAACCTAAATATAATGATGTTATATGAATTATTTAAAAAAGTTTCACGCCGATAACTGGCATGCGGCAGAAAACAGGGCCGCAAGGCGCGTAGTATACGCGTTCGATGCGGGGTTACTTACGACCATCGCGTTTCTGGCGGGCGTCACGGCCTCAAATTTAAATTGCAAAACAATAATGCTCTCCGGGCTTGCCAGCATAACATCGTGCACGCTTACGGTATTTTTCTTAGCATATATCTCTACCAAATCCTGGGTAGATTTTTTTGAAGGCCAGATAGAAAGGAAAGAGAGGGAGCTTAGCGAAGCGCCGCAAAAGGCAAAGGATGAGGCTAGAGAATTGCTTTCGGATATGGGGCTTGAAAGAGGCGATGCAGAGGCAATCGCCGGCAGGATAACGGCGGATAAAAAACGCTGGCTTGATTTTATGATTAGTCCCTTCCTTAGAGGTATTAGGCCCGACCTTAATGGAAAGAGGTTGGACTATCCCTTCTGGATTAGGAAGGACTATCCTTTCTGGATTAAAGAGGCGCTTGGCATCGATGAGGATACCTTTGATAACCCCGCTAAGACAGGGTTTTTAGCCGCCATGTTTTATCTGTCTGGCGCCTTTGTCCTGATGATGCCCTTTATAATCTTTGACAACCCCATGGCGGCTTTAAAGATAGCGGGCGGCCTGGCGTTATTATTTTTATTCATAGCGGGCATATTAAAAGCGGTACTTACAAAACAAAAATGGGTATTTAGCGCGCTTGAGATGATATTAGTCGGCGTAGTTTCCTGTGCGATAGGGTTTGCCTTCGGCAGTTTCGCAGCAAAATTGTTCGCTAAGATAATAGGTTGAGGTTGAGATTGAGAGAGATTTTTCTAAACCTTAACCTAACCCTAAGCCTTGATTCCTGATGACTCATTAATAAATGTTACCGTAAGGAAATAGTTGACTCATCGGTTCTTAGAGTAAGCAACAGCAAAAATTGCTTTAAGTTTTCTTTC
>JAGVOB010000048.1 GCA_020052955.1 Candidatus Omnitrophota bacterium
AGAAGTATTGACACCTAAAAAGTTTTGTTTTTAAGAAAGGCTCGTCCGCTCTCCCGCCTTAAGCCAAATAAAAAACCTCCCTCTAACGGCGGGAGGCAGAGCCGGGTCGCATTGGGCTTGAGAACATACCAAAAAGGCGCTGGTTAATTGTGGGGAAAAGAAGATTGAGGAAAAGAAGATTTTGCTAATTTCCTTCGTAGTATTGTATCATCCTCAAAGCGCTCATTAAAAGATGATCATAGGTTATAATTTGAATACTATGAAGCGCAGCATTTAATCTACGCAATGCATGACTCTGATTCTCGTCCCAATCGTTACTACGACCAATAACTATCCGTGCCCGCGGTTTTAAGAAAGGTAATTTTTCTTTTAGGGCAATGGTTGTTCTTTCATCTTCAGACTCATGAATATACTTTGCCACTTGTGCAATAGTAAGTGAAAGCTCTTGAGATGGATACCAATTATCATGAGAATCGTCATAAATTAGAATTTTAGCTGTAGGTAATTTTAGTTCTATAATATCTTGATACCCATCAACGCTAGTCAATATAATATCACCTTTAGATTTCCAGCCAACCTGTTTATTGTGTTCGGGTTTTAGATACTCAGTACCAAAAACCCACGAATGAGCCAAAAACCATTTTCTGTAACTATCCTCATCGTGTTTGTTTGAAAGCATAATCTTTAATTCACTAACTGCGTCTTTGTATCTTGTCTGCTGTATCGCTGCTGCAATATTATTTATAGTATCGAAGTTAATCACATCACTTAATTTCCCATTACTAGCAGCATTCTGAACTAAGCAAACAAGTGCATTTATCTCTGTGTTGCTTAATTGCGATAAGTCTGTAGCGCCTGTAAGCAAAGTATAACGCGTACTCTTCTGAAGCTTTAGAAATTCATCTTGCGCTAAAAGATATTTTATTAATTCATTAAGCGCGTCGTGGGATAAAGATACTCTTGTTGACTCATTAGGCCAGGGCTCGGTCTTCTTCTTTCTCCGATATTCATCTATTGTAAGTGACTCTACCCTACGTCCTTTTGTTTTATGGTCAACTATCGTCATTTGTGCAACTTTTTTGACGAATGTTCCATCTTTTAAAACGCTTCTCTCCAAGACTTGTTCTTCAGGAAACCCAAGATTACCAGATTTAACAAACCTTCCTTCTTTCAAAACGGCTTCTTCTTTCATCTTACCACCTCTTTAATAGTTCTCAATCTTTACAAAAAACGCCGATAGACACAACGAGATTTGTTTATCTCGCTTTCATGAAGAAATGGAAGCATTTAGCCGTTTTAGGATAAATAACTTTGCCATTCCTTACAATATACTTGCAGAATATTTCAATATATCCTGCAAGCTTACGCCTACCCCTCATTTTCTCGTCACCCCTTTCTCGGGCAAATTGTTCAAGACGCGCCCGGAAAAAGATAAGTCCAAGCGGGCGGCTGAACAAAATCTGACCTAGGAAGAGATAACGTACATAAGGAGCCGGCTTATGTCTACCGGCGAATTAAATTACAAGGAGCAAAAAAATTCTCTAAGTAAACTACTTTCTAAAATTTAAGATATACTGATGATGATGATTAATTTTATATGCGTAAGGATAACCAAAAGGATAAAGAGGTTTACTATCTTGGACCAACGTTACAGCTCCCTCAAAACTAAAACCGACTCTATTCATTAGTTCAATGGTATCTCCGTGAACATTAGTTTCTTTCTTATTAATGGTAAAATCACTTATAATAATAGAACAATATTTCCCTTTTTTTAATTTTTTATAGACTTTATCCATAATTTTTTCTAGCATGTTCCTATATTGTTGATATTCTTTCTGATTACCTAAATCATATTGATCATTAGAATAATACTCAACCCCTTGTCTTTTCTGACTTCTATCCTGCCTAACTCCACCTCCATTATGTCTTAAAATATTATGATAAGGAGGAGAAGTCACACAATAATCAATTTCTGGCAAGTCTACAATCTTTTTTAATGAATTACCGTTGATGATTAACTGGCCATTTTTGACATATTTCTTAAGCCTTCTCTTCATTAGACCACAATATTTCTTATTCAAATCTATACCTATACCTCGTCTTCCTTCTAGCGCACAAGCAGCCAAGGTTGTTCCAGAGCCAGCAAATGGATCTAATACAATAGCGTTATTTTTTGTAAATAAAGTTACTAATTTTATGATATCCTTTATTAAAAATGGGGCTGGATGTTCAAAAGCTATCTTATCGTCTACGCATCTTTCGCTTTTCCAAACGCTCTTGGTGAGCTTAATCCATTCTTTACCTGTCAAATCATTCAACTTATTCCTAATATCATAGACTCCTCTTTCTTCGCCTTTCCATATCCCGTACTGACCGACCTTATCGCCAATCTTCAGCTTTGTTATGATTTTTTTCATTTGCCTTCCTTAATTACGGCATCTATTTTGTTCATAGAAATATTTTTATTTTTATATAACCTATAAAAATTTATTATTTCATCATAGTATGTTATGGACCAAGAATATTTCTCAAAATTATCTTTAAACATTGGTTCGTTTAATTTTCTTATCAAAAATCCTTTTCTTTCATTTGGCAAAATGATTATCTTCTTACATTTATAATTACTAGGTATATTTGAGCCTCTTTCTAAGGCGCTTGTAATACTAGTTGTATTCTCAACTTCAAACAGATAGCTGATAGAACCTTTCTTGTGCCAAATAACATCAACATCTTTCAAGCGTGAAATTTGATGTGGCGTTAGATTACCTACATCTAAATCTTTTGAAGATAAGTCTTTTAGTCGTAGGCCTTCAAACTGTTCGCCTTGTTCTTTTGAGCCAATCCAAACTTTAAAACCACTATTCATGCCAAGCTTTGCTAAATAGAAAATAAGTTCGTTATGCTGACTCTCTCTCAATTCAGCTTGGGCTTTATATCTCCATTTCCCTTCCCCAGCTTTTTCTGCATACTCTTTAAGAATATCTAATATTTTCTTTGAATCAGGAGTTAAGCCATTTGCAAACTTGACGAATATTTCTCTTAATACCTCATCATAGGTTACCTTTATATTTCTTTTTAAAATGTCAATAATGGCTCTCTCTACCCTATCCGAAAGAGGAACTCCTTTATGCAATACGGAATCTGGATCTTTTAACCACCATTTAGAACCTAATTTTGCATTTTCTTTATTCTCAATTAAAACAAACTCCTTACCAATATTTCCCTTGAGAATATCGATAATCTCTTCGTTGTCTCCTTCAAAATATTCACCGTGACTCAATAGCTCAACATAAATACCATTTAAAATAAAAGTCATCTCTGTTGGTTCGCTTCTTTTAATAATTATATCTTTTGCAGCTTTTAAAACAATGTTTGGAAACACGCTAGATTCTATCTTTTTATTCTCTACTTTTTCTGAAGTAAGAGGTTTGCGAAATCGAAGATAATAATCACTTATTGCACTCCCATATGGCATAGCGACACCTGCCTCTGAAGCACGCTTATTAGGTTGATATATAATTTTCTCAAAGATAAAACCAGAATAGGCGCCCGCTTTTAAAACAGAATTCCAAACGTTTATTTCACGATTATGAAAAGTAAGCGTTAAATATCTACCTGGCCTAAGCACTCTATAGAGCTCCTTCAAAGCTTTGGTTAACATATTGTGATAATACTCAAAGTCTTTCTTCTCATCTATGGTTATTTCATCAGCGTAATCCATTTCAAAATAAGAATCCTGGGATTTGCCTTTTAACCAAACGCTCCAGATGCTACTTAATGCAAAATATTGTATTAAGCCACCATAGGGTGGGTCTGTTATTATATAATCAACGCTATTTTCTGGAACGAACTTTGTTAACTCTAAAGCATTCCCTTTGATGATTAAGCAATTTTTATTATTTTTCAATTCATCGAAATCTTTAGCTAACTTAATTTTATCTTTTAATAGTTTGTCGGATGATTCTTTAGCCTTTATTATACCTTGTTTATCTAATACGGATCGGTAAAATGAAACAACGGGATTCATCTCAAGATGCCTTGCTGGAAAAATATAGGCCGGCCTACCCCAACTACCAGAATCTGGTCTTTTTGATTTTTCTCTTCTCGCAGATGGCATCTTTGTAGTTAAATGAAGCATAGAAATAAAAGCATACTTCATTGCCTCTCTGATTCTATCATCACCTAACTTCTCTATTTCATTATAAAGATATGAGAGTAAATAAAGGCTCCTTTTGGTCCATAGGCTATAATAGTATTCTCCAACATATTTTCTTGCAGGATCAAAAGGTTTCATTAAGGGAAACTTATCTTGAGGATACCACCATGGGATAACTACTTTTTCTGAATCTTTAGAAAGATTAATATCAGAATCTTCGGGTTTCTTACTTTGATTTTTCTTAAAACAAGAACAATTATACCTTATCTGCATAATGCTTTCTTTGTCCCAATGAACATTTATAATTCTTGCCTTCTGGCCACATTTATTGCATCTCGTAATAAAAAAACCACATTTTTCTTCTTCTTTCTCTAACTTATTAATAATTTCATCAAAGTTGATCTTGAATTTATTAAAATCAAGTGGTTCTGCTATTTGCTGCATCAAAAATACAGAAATAGGGTTCAGGTCTATCCCTATTGCTCTTCTCCCAGCCTGAATAGCCTCAAATACAGTAATGCCACTGCCAACAAAAGCGTCTAAAACAATTTCATTGCTTTTAGAATAAGTTTCAATATATTTCCTAAAGATGTTATGCGGCTTCTTCCCCCAATATTTTAATGCCCTATACATCATAGGGCGAGTTTCTTCAACTAAGGCATAGTTAATATGGTGACTTTCGCTATCAGCAGAAGGTATTTTTAATTCTTCCATATTTTTATTTAAAATTTATATGATTTAACCTTTTTGCAATCTCAAATGCAACCAAAATATTAATTACTTTTGCTTTTTTGATACCTTTTATTTTCATCAGTTCTGATATTGGCAAACCTCCAATATTTTTTAATGTGCGGTATTCGTTTAAAATATCTTCCGCGATATCCAAAGCGGATTTATTTTTTGAACCACATCTAATTAGAATAGCCAACAACTCTTTGTCTGTCAAGGTCTCAGGACCTAAGGAAAGTAGTTTCTCCCGTGGCCTGTCTCCTTCAGGTAAGTCTTTAATTCTTATGTTTGAGTTTTGCACGAAACCTCCTATATTTTCCTAATTACACCTTCTACTTTGCCTATAATTCGGATATTTTTGTCCTTTGGATTAACGATAATTGGAGGCATATTTTCATTCTCAGGCTGTAATCTTATTTGATTATTCTCTTTATAAAATCTTTTTACGGTCGCCTCATCTTCAACTAACGCAACGACAATCTCGCCCTGATTAGCATTAGGTTGCTGTCGGACAAGAATAAAATCTCCACTAAAAATACCAGCATTGACCATACTATCACCTTTAACCCTTAAAGCAAATACATTATTGGGACTCTTTACGAAAATCTTATCTACAACAAGAGTGCCTTCAAGATTTTCTTGTGCTAAAACAGGCAAACCAGCAGCGACTTTTCCTACGATAGGAATTTCCGTAGCATTACCATTCCTGTTTTCTTGTTTACTTTTATGAATTAATACCTCGATTCCTCTTGATTTGTGATGATGGCGGGATATATATCTTTTTCTTTCTAGGGCAGCGAGATGATCCTGAACAGCATTAGGAGATTTGAAGGAAAATCTGTCTTGTATTTCTGAAACCGAAGGCGGGAAACCATGATTTCCTATGTCTTCAATAATAAAATCTAAGATTTGCTTTTGTCTCTTAGTAAGTTCTGACATAATCTTTGACCTTTTTAGCTTAAAATAATAATACTGTATATTTATACAGTTGTCAAGCAAAATCTTCTTTTCCTCAATCTTCTTTTCCCCACAATTTACCAACGCCTTTTTGGTATGTTCTCAAGCCCAATGCGACCCGGCTCTGTCTCCCGCCGTTAGAGGGAGGTTTTTTATTTGGCTTAAGGCGGGAGAGCGGACGAGCCTTTCTTAAAAACAAAACTTTTAGGTGTCAATACTTCTTGAAGCGAGGACGCAAGCGGCTGGGGCTGCCGCCACCCAGCCCCAGCCGCAAGCAGAGTCGAACACGCCTTGCTGAACTCGCTCGGAGATGTGTTGACATATTGGAAGTAAAACGGGATCATGTTAACCTTTTTGGTATAATTAGTTTGGAGAAACCAAAAACCAGAAAG
>JAGVOB010000130.1 GCA_020052955.1 Candidatus Omnitrophota bacterium
CTGTTAAAATTGAGGCTAATAGTTTGGCGCGGTGGTGAAGTAGCTAACACAGCTGTTTGCAGAACAGTCATTCGGGGGTGCAAGTCCCCCTCGCGCCTCCAAGAAAGAAATTCTGGGGCAGAACAGTCATTAGGGGGTTCGACTTCGGTTCGAGCTGATTTTTTTTATGAAAGAGAATCAACCAAAACAACAAAAAGGAATCCTTGAAAAATTGGGTATCTTTCAAGAAATGCAGAGATTACAGTAGGAGCAGTTGCTTACCAAGCAAAAAACCTCAACGAACCTAGTCCGACATGTTCAGCAAAGATAGAATGAGGGAGATGGGCAGAAGGGTTTTGACTTATTGTATCAAGCAAATCTTTAGGTTCGTATACATGAAGTAAGATTTCGATTTTGTCTTTCATTCCATTAAGTATTTTAAATGGTTTACGTTAAAGAATTACCCCTTGGATGAAACTAGAAATAAGCATGATCACTACATAGTAAAATAGGTTTTAACGCTCTCTATCCCTTGAAGCCTATAACTACAACTTTCTATTTAATATTAAAACTGATATAATTAAAATTAATGAATTATAGAGTTTTAGGGAAAACAGGATTAAAGGTTTCAGAAATAGGATATGGAACTTGGCAGTTAGCAAATGATCCCAACAATTGGGTTGGGGCTAATTTAGAGGAAAGCATTAAAAGTCTTAATCGATATGTCGAATTAGGTGGTAATTTTATTGACACAGCATGGATATATGGATTCTCAGATGAAAAACCAGATAAGCACCCGTCTGAAGAATTGATTGGTAAGTTTATAAAAGAATCGGGCAAAAGAGACACGCTAGTGATAGCTACAAAAGTCCCTCCTAAGAACATGAAGTGGCCAGCCTGGAAAAATATTCCAATATCTAAAGTATTCCCAAATGATCATATAGAGAAATGTGTAGATGACTCGCTAAGAAGTCTTGGCGTTGATGTTATAGATTTAGTTCAATTTCATGTATGGCAGGATGATTTCGTAAATGACGATGGCTGGAAAAAAACTATCCAGAAGATTATGAGATCAGGAAAAGTAAGGTTTTGGGGAATATCTGTGAATGATTATCAGCCAACTAATTGCCTAAAAACATTAGATACTGGTTTAATTTCCACGATTCAGTGCATTTTCAACCTTTTTCATCAGAAACCATCCGAAGCACTTTTTTCTTACGCTAAAGAGCATAATGTCGGAATTATAGCTAGGGTTCCACTCGATGAGGGCGGATTGACAGGCACATTTACGGAAGAAACTGTCTTTGAGAAGGGGGATTTTAGAACAAATTATTTTACTAAAGATAGACTGCATGAGTTAATTCAAAGAACAAATGCTTTAAAAAAATTGCTAGATAGTGAAGCAAAAACGTTGGTAGAACTAGATCTAAAATATATCTTATCATTTAATGAAATATCAACTGTAATTCCTGGAATGAGAAGAATCAAAAATGTGGAAGCAAATACCGCAATTTCAGATGGGAAAAAGCTCTCAGCATCTCTTATGAAAAAGCTGAAACAATATGCTTGGGAGAGAAACTTTTATCCGAATAGAGACCCATACATGGGTATTTGATTTTTGTATAGTTTAGATAATCCTACGCAGTGCCTCGCTATGTCTAATTTTCTATCATTTATGATATAATTCGTCTGTGATTAAATGTGAGTTTGAAAATGGAAATGAAGCGTATTTAAGACACGCCGTAGTAGATGTTTTAGTCTTAAAAGACGATAGTATCCTTTTAGTGAAGAGAAGCAAAAATTTTCTCGAAGGAGGCAAGTGGAGTTTGCCTGGAGGATTTGTAAACCGTGGTGAAAATTTAAAACAAGCCGCCCAAAGAGAGGTTTTTGAAGAAACAGGATGTAAAATTTCGGACATAAAATTGTTACAAATAAATGACGAGCCTGATCGACCAATGGAAGATAGACAAAATATAGCATTTGTATTTACCTGTGCCGTAGGTGAGAAAACCCAGGAAGGAGATAACGAAGTTGTTGATTTACAATGGTTTTCTTTATCGACTCTTCCTGAAAAAAGCCAAATTGCCTTTGATCATTACAAAAACATATGTAGATATTTGGAAATGAAAAAAATCTAAAAAAGTTTTAATACAAACTTTTTTTAAACTTATAGTAGTTGATTTAATTTTTCATATATAGTAAAATTCCTCTAAGATGAAACCTATAAAAGCTTTTGCCCCGGGAAGAGTATGTTTTGTTGGTGAAGATATTGACTGGATTTCTGGCCCATCAATACTTTGCGCAATAAATCTAGGAGTAACGGTATCAATAGAATCTAATAAATTAAATTCAAGAAGCATTACATTAATAACGGGAGACCCTTTTAATACAACAGAAACAATTCTAATAAAAAACATTGGTAAATATAGAAGGTCAGTACTCGATTACACTCATGCAGCAATTAATGTTTTTATGCAATTAGGAATTAAGATAACCCCCATTACAATAAGAATTTCATCAACTCTCCCTGCCAAAGCGGGCTTAGCAAGCAGTGCGGCGGTAACAGTGGCTACGTTAAAAGCTTTGTCTAAATATTACAATACGAAACTTGATAGTTTATCAATAGCAAATCTAGCATATGAAGTTGAGCGCAGAGAACTTAAAACTGGGGCTGGACAAATGGATATGTATTCATCAGCTATGGGTAATTTAATTTATATAAATAGCTCAACAACTCCGCCAAATTCTATTACTAAACTTTCATTGCCCGATGAAACGGATATTATAGTTGTTGACAGTTTGACTCCCCGATCCACAAAAGAAGTAATAAGAAAAAAAAGAAAAAGGTTTTATTCAAAGGAACCTTGCTTCCTGAGATATGTTTCAAACACAAAGAACATTATTAAAAGAATGAAGAAAGAATTGCAAGCAAATCTAGTTAATGAAAAGCAAATAGGCAAACTTATCTCATGCTCTCATTATCAAATAAAAAATAATTTAAAGGTTTCAACGAAACTTATCGATGATTGCATAAAAATAAGCTTAAGGAATGGTGCACTTGGAGCAAAATTAACGGGAACAGGGATGGGAGGATGTATGTTTGCGTTAACCAAAAAGGACAATACAAAAAAAATCTTGACAGAATTATCAAAAAAACAAGTTAAGATATATGTAGCAAAAATTTCCAATATTAAAATTCAATGAGTAATCCTGAACAAAACTTAAATTATATTCATAAACTTTTACAGACTGGGTTAAGGGGACAGATAAATGAATACGTTGAGAAGAAAAGAATTTCTGGTCCAGTTATTGTTGAACTTGATCCAACAACAAGCTGTAATTTTAAATGCCCTGAATGTATAAACGAAGACTTATTAAACAAGGGACAATTTGAACCAGGAAGATTGAATGAATTAATCGAGCAATTCAACAGAGTAGGAGTTAAGGGACTAATACTTATCGGGGGAGGAGAACCGTTAGCGCATAGAGAAATTGCCGAAGCGATAACTACTGCACATGGGTTTGGTATTTCAATCGGACTAACAACAAATGGAACCTTATTAAATAAATACTTACCCGAAATTGCTAATTACGTTTCTTGGACAAGGGTTTCTGTTGATGCCTCCACGGAAGAAACTTATGAAAAATTTAGACCTTCTAGCCTGAACCACCCTTTCTTAAAAGTAATTGAAAACATGAAAGAGTTGGCAAAAATTAAGAAAGGCACCTTAGGTTTTAGTTTTTTATTGATTCAAAGAAAACTAGAGAACGGAGATTTGATTTCGAATTGTGGTGAAGTGCTTGCTGCTGCAGAATTAGCTAGGAATATAGGATGTGACTACTTTGAGTTTAAACCAATGGTTGACGGCGAACATAGATTAGTACCTTTAGCGGAAAAATTCAGAGATTTATTATCACAACAGTTAGAAAAACTTCAAGCTTTAAATTCTGATACATTTTCTGTTATAGCCCCTGACTCGATTGATCCATTAATTGAAAATGGAAATGTAGACCAACCTAAGGATTATACAAGTTGCCCAATGCTTGAATTTAGAACTTTAGTAACCCCCAAAGGTATTTATCCATGCCCCTACAAAAGAGGACAAGATGCTTTTAAGATCGGGGAGCCAGATGTTGCTTTTGACCAATATTGGCAATCCACTGAAAGATATGAGAAAAGCAGAAAGCTAGATCCATCAAAAGATTGTCTTTTCCATTGCATTAGACATAAAAGCAATGTATTTTTAGAGGAATTGACTACACTATTTGATAAGGGCGTAAATTCAGTACCCTTTTTACCGGAAACAGAAACAGAAGATGTTTTTATTTAATTAAATTTGTATTAATCAGGCTCGAACAGCTCCATTAGAGGAAGCGTCCTGGATAATTAGGCTATGGGACGTATCAGTTTGGCAGCAAATGCGGACTATAACCCTAAAGCTCGAATTCAGCTATAATGACTAAATGGGTCTAGGCAGAGATGCTTAGCATTTTTTTTATGAAAGAGAATCAACCAAAACAACAAAAAGGAATCCTTGAAAAATTTGGGTATCTTTCAAGAAATGCAGAGATTGCAGTGGGAGCAATTGCTTTCTTTTTTGGTCATTTGGATTTTGCGGCTTTAATGGGAATAGGGGCAGTAATTGATCATGCAGGAGTAAAGATTTTAGAAAGACAAAGAGCTAATAAAGAAAAAATTGTTTTTCAAGCAAAGCCTTAACAAGCCTGAATAAGTTACGAAACATATTCGACATTTCGTAACTATGGATCATTACGCCAAAGCATACTCAATCTTTAGTAGAATCAGAGGACTTGAGGAGGTGA
>JAGVOB010000148.1 GCA_020052955.1 Candidatus Omnitrophota bacterium
AAACGGAATCTTAAGATTGAACAAGGGACGATAGATAACCATCCTTTTCCTAAAGAGAGCTTTGATATGGTCTGCCTTTGGGATGTGATTGAACATCTGGTTTGTCCAAAGAAAGCCCTTCTTAAGATACAACCTTTAATAAAACCAGGAGGTATCTTGTTAATTAACTACCCAGATATAGGAACATGGATGGCAAAGATTGCTGGCAAGAGATTCTGGTGGCTACTCTCTGTCCATTTGCATTATTTCACGCCAGAGACAATCAAGAAGATTTGTAGCTCTACAGGTTTTGAGGTCTTTTGTTTTCAAAAATACTGGCAAATATTAGAATTTGGTTACTTAGAAGATATGGCTATCCATTACAAAATACCATTAAGTAGATTCTTGAAAGAGCTGACACCAAAGTTTATTCAACAGATTCCAATCCCATATTATGCCAGCCAAACAACAGCTATTGCCAGAGTTGAAAAATAAATGGCTAAAATAATTTTTGTTCAAAGGGAAATAGAAGATAAATTAGGGCCGATGCTTCTTACATCTTTTATTAAATCTAGAGGGTTAGAAGCAAAAATAATAATAGATCCTTATAAAAACATCAACGAATTTAAAAAAATAAAACCGGATTTTATAGGCATCAGTTTTTGTTCGCCATCTGTCGATTGGGCGATTGCTACCAGCATATTTCTTAAAAAAAACCTTCCAAGATCATTAATCGTAGTAGGCGGACCCCATCCAACTTTTTTCCCTCAAATTATAGAACAAAACAGCGTAGATATTGTTTGTATTGGAGAGGGCGAAAAACCTTTATATAAATTATTAAAAAAATATAATGGAAATATTTCTTCTATTGAAAATATTTCTAATCTTTGGATAAAAAACGGTAATTCTATAATAAAAAATACAGTATGCCCGCTTTTAACAGAAGATGAATTATCCTTATTGCCATTTAGTGATAGATCACATTATGATCAATATCCTATCTTAAAAAATAATCCTCACAAGAAGATATGGACTTCCCGCGGGTGTCCTTTTAATTGTAGTTATTGTTTTAATGCAACATATAAACGAATATACAAAGGTCAGGGGAAAATTGTCAGGCAGCGTTCGGTTGATAGTGTTATTAACGAACTAATTGAATTAAAAAATAATTATGGATGGCGGTGCCTTGAAATAATTGATGATCAATTTTTATATAATAAAGAATGGTTGTTTAATTTTTGTGAAAGATATGCTAAAGAGATTAATTTGCCTTTTACTTGTTGCAGTATAGCAAAGCAAATAAAACCGGAATTAGTCTATGCGCTCAAAAAAGCAGGTTGTAGAACCATTAATTTTGCTATCGAAAGCGGAGTGGAAAGAATCAGAAAAGAGATATATAACAAACCTGTTTCGGATGATGATATTTATAAAGCAGTCGATGCATTGCATGCGCATAATATGAAGTTTTTAACTTTTAATATGATTGGATATCCAGACGAAACATTAGAAGATATATATGCAACAATAAAAATTAATCAAAAAATAAAGACTACTTACCCTTGGTGTTCAATTCTTCAACCTTATCCTGGAACAGAAATATCTAATCGTATTAACAAAGGTAATAATTCTTTGAAATTTACTTATTCTTATTTTCAATCAAGCATTGTTCAGGATCCGGAAAAAAGAAAAATTTTCTCCAATGCTCAAAAATTATTTACTTATTGTGTAAAAGCGAATATTGATTACAATAAATTTACCCAATTAGTGAAAAATCCAATATTAATGACTGATAAATTATACCCGTTAATATTTTATTGGTACTATGGAAGAGATATAATGAGAAGGCTTGATGTAGATTGGAGATATCTTGTATATCTTGGCAGATATTGGCTTTATTCATGGAAATAATGCTATCGCTAGATTTTTGCATCGGATTTTGCTAAAGATAAATACTTAAATGACTATATACATATTAGGCGGAGGACCAACTGGACTTGCTGTTTGCGATGGGCTTATTGAAAGCTCCAAAATTCCTTTTGTCGTCATTGAGAAAGAACCTGATATTGGTGGGCTTTCTCAGACACTTAAGTGGGATAACCACGGCTTCCATGATCTTGGCCCACATAAAATATTCTCCTTGGACAAGTCTTTGATGACTCGGATTAAAAACCTTTTGTCCAAAGATGACTGGTTGACAAGACCAAAGAAGAGTAGTATCTACCTAAAAAAGCATTTTTTGCCGTATCCACCATCGCCTTTTTCGCTTATCAATGTCTATGGACTCATAGGGTTTCTGGGAAAAATATTTGATCTGGCTATTGCCCGCATTCAATCTTTGAAAAAGAGAGAAGCTGCATCAACCTTTGAGGAAGACTTGAAGACACGCCTGGGTCAGGGTATTTATGAAACACTATTTAAGCCTATCGCCTTAAAGCTCTGGGGTGACCCTACAAAATTAGATGTAAATCTTTCAAAGAGCAGAATCCAGACGCCATCTTTATTTGAGGTAATGGCCAAAGTCTTAAAAATCCGCAAAGAAAGTAAATTTGAAGCCCTTGAGTTTTACTATCCTAAAGGAGGGCTTCAAAAGGTGTGGAAGGCTATCTTCGCTAAGTCCAAAGATCAAGGAAGGTTTTTGGTGAATAAGGAGGTTTCTGCTATAATTTCTGAAGGGGCTTTAGTCAAAAAGATTCGGTATAAGGACAGAATTACTAAAAAAGAAGAGGAGATTATTCTTGAGAAAGATGATGTTGTCGTCTCAACTATTCCCTTGCAAGAGATTCCATCTATTATGGGAGATGGAATCAGTTCTGATGTAGCCGAAAAGATAAGAAAAGGCATTCAGCTTAATGACCTTATCCTGATATTTTTTAAGATAGACAAGTCAAGCCTATTAGATGACTCTTGGGTATTTGTGCCAGATCCAGAGATTGCCTTCCATCGGTTGAGCGAACAAGAGTCATTTGACCCGAGGATGACACCAAATGGCAGTATCGTCTGTTGCGAGATTATGAGTAACCCTGCCAGACCAATGAACGAGCTTTCAGATGAAGAGCTTATTGCCTCTGCAAAAAAGGGATTGGTTGATATGGGGTATGATGGTTTCTCAATTATTGATACGCGTCTCCTTCGTCTGCCTGCATCCTATCCTCTATTCTGGGCTGGTTTTGAACCAGTATTGAAGGAGATATTGGCTTGTTTAGATCAATTTAAGAATTTTAGAACCATAGGTCGTCAGGGTGCTTTCGGTTATATCGGCACACTTGATGCTATGGATATAGGCTACGGCATAGCTAAGTGGCTCATCCAGAGCAAAGACAATACATCTCTATGGAAAGAAGAAAGGGAAAGGACAAGCTACTATCCTGTCCTTGATTGATATGCACATAACATTGGTATCTCCAAGGATTGCTGTGCAGAAAAGCGATTTTTTGGGTTCAGGTGTTCCGTATTGGCCTGTAGAAATGGCGGTGTTGGCGGCCTTTTTGAAGCGAGAGGGAGATGAAGTCTCTGTGATAGACCTATTTGGTAGCTCTCCGACAACCCTTGAAGAGAGAAATGATCACTATCTTCAAGGAAGACCTTTTCAAGATTTTATTGGGACGCAAGAAGTAATTGAAACTGAGATATTTATAATATATGCCCTCTCCTATATGTCGCATAAGGAGATTCTCACAATTACCAGTCTGCTTAAAAAACATCAACCTCGTACAACTATTGCCATATTAGAAAATTCACAGGCAGTTACAGGATATGCCCTTGATTATGTAAGCGAGGAGTTCTTTGAAGCTGGTGCAGACTGTTTACTGTGTGGAGAGGTCTATTGGAATTGGGATGAGGTGATTGCATTTCTTAAAGATCCAAAAATAGAAGCTCCAGAAAATATCCTGGCACCAAATCTAACTGAGAGGAAGGTAAATCGCAAGTTCAATATGAAACCAAGCTATCCTGTGCCAGCATGGGAGCTCTTTCCCCTTTCAAACTACTGGTTACTTCCTTACTCTCATGGCCCTAAGACAAGCAGGTTTTTGCCTATGTTGACCTCACGCGGTTGTCCATATCCTTGTAATTTCTGTATAATTCCAGAGACAAACCTCAGGCGATGGCGACCAAGAGAACCAGAAGAAGTAGTTCAGGAGATGATTGAGCTTCGTAATCAGTTTTCTGTTCATCATTTTCAGATTGAAGATCTTAATCCAACTGTGAATGGTTCTCGGTGGGAAGATATCTGTAATTTATTGATAGAGAGAAATGTAGGGATATACTTTTATTTTGTGAGCGGCACCAAGGCTGAAACAATAAAACTTGATAAGGTGCCTATTTTTAGCAAAGCAGGTTGCAGATATATCTCTTTCAGCCCTGAATCAGGAAGCAAAAAAGTGCTTGAAGTTATAGGTAAACAGTTTGACCATAGCCATGGAGAATCGTTGGTAGAGTCCTGTCGTAAATATGGAATTTATACCCAGGCCTGCTTTTTGGTTGGCTATCCAGCAGAATCCGAAGAGGACCATAAACTTTCCTGTGATTATCTGCGTTCATTAATACGCAAGGGGCTTGATGAGGTAGCTGTCTTTATAGTGGCTTCATTAGCAGGAAGCCATCTTTATAAGCAAAAGGCACTCCAGTTTTCTTCTGATGAGGCACTAATAAGTTTTAGTCCGAAGGGACGAACTGATTGGAAAAAATTGGAGGCCAGGCGCTGCGAACTGATTAAAATATTTTTTGTAGAAAAGATTAAAAAGGGAGGAGACCTTTGGCTTCAAGGAATAAGGGCATTGTTTGGAACGCCACGCACTAAGCTGGAAAACTTGCCACGGAGAATCCTTTTTATCTATTGGTTATTGTTAAAATACCGTCTAAAAAAACTTGCCTCTTTTTTAAGTTGACTGTAAAATGGATAAAAAATTGAGTATCTTATTGATAATTCCTTGTTTCAACGAAGCCTCAAATATTGATAGACTTTTGAAAGAGATTAAAGGACTAAAGGAAGATTATGATACCCTGGTGATAGACGATGGTTCTTCTGATGAGACTAGCCACATAGCTTCTCGTCTTTCTCCCTGTGTCAAATTGATAGCTAATCTTGGCATCGGAGGAGCAGTTCAGACTGGCATAAAGTATGCCCAGGAGAAAGGCTATGACCTATGTATTCAAGTGGATGGTGATGGTCAACATCCACCAGACCAGATTTCGTTCCTGATAGAAAAATATAAGGAATCTGGAGCTAATCTGGTTATAGGCTCAAGATTTATCGCCAATGAAAGTTTTCGCTCAACCTGGGCACGAAGATTAGGCATTAATCTTATTGGC
>JAGVOB010000145.1 GCA_020052955.1 Candidatus Omnitrophota bacterium
AAACGATAACCCACCAGATGCAAATCAGCTGCTTCCTGGATATTTTCCGCGTACAATTGTATCCAGCCCGAGTCCCTAAGAGATATAGAGTCTTGCATATCATTCCAGATGTTGATAGGTGCGGATATAGCCCGGTTTGCACAAGTCATAACCAAAGGAAGCCGCAATCCTGAGATATTAAAAAGCACCTCTGCCATATAAAGCAGTCCCTGAGAACTTGTAGCTGTGAAAGCGCGTACACCTGTGGCTACAGCACCCAAGACCACTGATGCTGCAGAATGCTCGCTTTCTACATTGACGAATTGGGCGTTCAACTCACCGTCAGCTACCATCTGGGCTAATTCTTCCACAATGTGGGTCTGAGGAGTTATCGGATAGGCAGAGATAACGCCCGGTTTACACAGTTTTACTATTTCCGCAACAGCACGCGAGCCTTCTAAAAATTCCTTCATCCTGTTAGAAATCTCCCTTTTATCCTCTAGAATCTTCTTCTATCATCACAATATCAGCTTTAGGACATACTTGGGCACAAAGCCCACAGCCTTTGCAATAATTGTAATCCGAGATATAGTTATTCTTCTCTTTGCCCTGCACGCAACCTTCAGGGCAGATTAAAACACACATCTTACAAGCGATACAGTTCTTCTGGAGATACTTAGGTCTTAACTGAATTCTCCAGGACCCCGTTTTATCGCCTTTACTCTTGCTTGGTTTTACTATTAACGGCCCGAACATCTTTCCTCGCTCCTTCGTCGCTCGGAGTTTTCCCGTTAACCTGTTATCCTGTTATCCGTTAAACACGATAACGGGTAAACAGGCAACGGGCTAACGAAATCTGTTATACACTCTTTATAAACTCATATCCCTGTTTAACCGCCTGGATATTTCCTTCCTGGGCTTTCCCCGTAAATCGTTTCTTAATCACCTCTAATAAAGTATCCAAGTCTAGTTCATCGGTCGCAGCAGCAAACGCTCCGATTAAAGCAGTATTGGCTAAAGGCCGGCCGATGGTCCTCAAGGCAATTTCGGTAGCAGGAACCAGAAATATTTTTTGCTTTGTCTTCACTTTTGGCACGTTCGCGCCTTCTTTTTCATTAATAATAGCAACCCCGTCCTCTTTAAGCCCGGAAAAACAATTGAAGCCGCGCATAAGGGTTGCATCTATCACTAACACATAATCCGGTTCATAAATCTGGCTGCGCAGGCGCACGGGTTTTGTATCTACACGCACAAAAGCATTCATGGGTGCCCCCATCCTGGCTGCACCGAAATGCGGAAAGGCACAAGGATACATTCCTTTTAAAAAATAGGCATAGCCTAATAGTGCTGCAGTAGTAATTGCACCTTGCCCTGCGCGGGCATGAATGCGTATTTCCTTCATTGAACCTGCTCCTTAGAGAAAAAAAGACTTATTTATAATATAATCTTTAGATTAATTTGTCAAATAATTTATTTTTAGAGGGTTTTTCTTATAGATAAGGATACATCTAGAAGCAGTTTAAATATCTTCGCTGATTTCTCGATATCAAGCGTGCCCAATCCACAACTTGGACTTAGTAAAAGCCTATCTGATAATAAACCTCTGTCTATGCCTTTCTTGGCTAATATACCTATGCCATCGTTAATCTTTTTTATTAATAAATCAGCTGTCTCTTTATCCGTAAACTCCTGTGTCGGCACTATGCCCCAACAAAGAATGCCTCCTCTTTTAAGAAACCTTTTCAGATTATCCGCATAGAGCACCAATCTGTCCAAAAAACCAAAAGCATCGAAGTTAATAATATCTATGGTGTCAATCTCTGTAAATATCGACCAGTCAGTATTGCCGCAACAATGCACCCCTAATAAAACATCCGCAGATTTTATAGCCTCTGTAAGTTCTCTTAAACCCTCAACCACCTCTTCCCTGTTTATGGGCGTATAAGCAGAACCGAAACAGCCAAGGTAAGGCTCATCCACAAACATAATTATTTTTTTATTAAACTCCTTGAAAAGTTCTATCTGCCAAAGCGCCTTCATCATAAGCCCCTTTAAGGTTACCTGCATAAACACTGGGTTATGTAAAAGCGCACCCCCCAATTCATCCTTGACACTCGCGGCAAAAGTAAATGGCCCGGTAATCTGGCATTTGATAAACTCTATATCGCTTGAGGAAGAATTCTCCAGTCTTTGATAAAATTTATGTAAACCCGAAGCAAAATCTTGACTTATCTTAAAATAATCTACATCGCCAGCGATTATGCGCTCATAGAATATTTCTAATTCTTTCTCCTTGTCTTGGAGAGTTGAAAAAAATAAACCATCGCGTGAGACCTTTAAGCAAGGTAAGTTCTCGCTGAACTGCACAATCATTCCCTCTCGGATATCTCGTTTGGGTAATTGCGGCCAAAAAGGAATATGGGGGAGATATTTAAAGATTAAGTCCAAGGCCGCCTCTATATCCTTATGCGGTAAACTCCCTATACCTGTGGCTAAACCCTTTAAGTTCTTCATATTAATCCTGGTAAATTTAAACCGGTGATATCTTTCATTTTTCCGGCCGCGATATCCTGCGCACGCTTGATTGCCATATTATATGCGTCTTTAATTGCTTTTTCAAGGGTGGCTTTTTCTATCTCTTTAAAGTCATCTTTAATGCTTATTTCTTTTACTTCCTGCGAGCCATTCATGGTAATTTTAACCAATCCATCGCAACTCTGGATTTCAAAATTGGTATTATCCAATTCGCGTTTCATCTCCTGCATCTTTTTCTGCATATCCAAAAGCGCCTTCATCTTATCAAACATAATTATTCCTTTCTCTACTAACTATTTTTGTGCAACTATTAGCAAAACCACAGATGATTTTCTATCCATATATGTTCATCGACCATCCGAAAGTTTTTATGTAAAAACTTTTGGGTGACCTTATGTTTCGGCTTTACAATGTTCTCTTTTCGTTCTTTAAAATTCAATGAACTAATGCACCGCCCGCTTGGGCAGGCTCCCGGCGTGGTGTTTGATATACCCTTTATATACTTAAAAAATTCTTGTGTATTCTTCAATTTTCCTTCTGAATTTCATATTCTTCATCTATAGATTTGTCTTTAATTCTATCCCCGTATCCGAGTATATCAAAATAAGCTATGAATTTTTTCATTTTCGCTTCAGACCTTCTTTTATTTTTCCCCATACTTACTTTTCACCCCAGACCTTCGCGATTCGGTCTTTGATTTTTTGCTTGAAGATTTCTACTTAAACAATTTAACAATATCGCTCCAATTCTTCGGTTTATATTTATCCCACTCCTCTTGTTTCACATAGAGCATTTTATATTCGATCTTCTTTTGTCGGGCATTTGCGTCATCGCACCACTGAGCAAGCCTTTTAATCTTCAATGGATCATCAAAATCCTCACGCCCCTTAGTCTCAACGATATAAATCGTCTTCTCATCTGTTTTGATAAAAAAATCTGGGTAATAATTCGCTATTGTCCCATCAGCATTTTTATAGTCTATCTTAAAATGCACTTCGTAATAATTCTTCGCAAACGAAACAACTTCATCATCACCCAATCGTTCAAGGAAATCCGCAAACTCAAGCTCAAACTGGCTGTCTCCGACAATCCTGTTAAATACGCTTTTCTTAGGCACTAAATACGCCCGGTCATTGACGACAAACGGACGGCTACTACTGACCTTAATATAATTTTTGATTTCAGCATCGCCAACATCCTTCACCGTTAAAGCATTAATTTCATTCTTGAAAGTCTGGATTATCGTCTTTGTAACTTCAATTTCCGAAAGGTTTCTTAAAACATTTTTATCATTAAAGTCGATCTCTGTTTCAAATAAGTGCGAATAAATAAATTCTTTAACTTTACCGAATAAAATGTCGTAGCATCCAAAAAGGCGAAGCTCACGCATAATACTTTGAGCAAAAAAACCGACAACGCTCTGATAATTCGGCTCAATATTGCTTTCCAGAATAGTCGTATGGTGAACCTTTTCTTCAACAACGTGCTTAAAAACAATCTCTCGCTGTTCCTGTTCATTAAACTGCTTCACTTTTAGCTTTGCATGCTTGAATCCTGAGACATTTAAATCAGATAAATTCTTATACTCCCTTTGTATTCTCGGTGTCAAAATCGGAAGCTCAATATCTAACCTTCGAATATCTTTCTTCGGATTGTCATGGTCAACTTCAATGACAGTCGGCGTAACCGCTTTTG
Source organism: Candidatus Omnitrophota bacterium (assembly GCA_020052955.1). Classification (GTDB taxonomy): domain Bacteria; phylum Omnitrophota; class Gorgyraeia; order VGKN01; family VGKN01; genus JAGVOB01. Next base: position 4,210 of record JAGVOB010000145.1, read on the forward strand.
TCGTACTGTCCATCTTTCGCTTTTCTAACTCAACGCCTTCTGCCTTAATCGACTCAACAAAATCCATAAATGCCGGTGTTCCAACAACACTTACATATTCTTCCACATCCTCCCGGCCGAAAAACATCCGCCTTAAACCTCGTCCAAGCGTTTGCTCCGGTAAAATGTTTGATGCCGCTACATATGCTCGAAGACCTACTATTGTGGTAACGTTCTTAACATCCCATCCTTCTTTAAGCGAACCTTCTGTTTCTTCAACGCTATCCTGATTATAAAATACGCTGAAATCGCACAGTTCAACCGCTATCGTTTTATTATTTCCTCGTCCTTTGATGATCGGCTTTACTTCGATATAAGCAACGTCATAGAATTTCACATGCCCTTTTTCAACCGCACGGCGATCAAAAACTTCCCGGGGGATAACCTTAAACTGCACGTCAACGCCCTGACGGCTTAACTCCGCGAAATCAATACCCATTTCATAATCAAAACCTAAAACATCGAATTTCGTAATTCCCTTTTCCTGAGCTTCCTTAATTGCCTCATCAACAAAAGCGGCTGATACCGGAGTATTTACCGGACCGATAGCAACGAGCCGATCACGCTTCTTACCGACAAAAGAATTATAAGAATCAACGGCTTGAGCGTTATAGGCAGAGAGAATCAGTTCAATAAACTGTTTTTCTTTACTTTCTAAAATCTGCTGTTTTTCTTGCTCTCGAATATCAGCATCTACATTGATATATTGCTCCCTTTCATACTTGCCGAGGTTAAGTATCTCAAACGCCCTGAAATTCTT
>JAGVOB010000006.1 GCA_020052955.1 Candidatus Omnitrophota bacterium
GCAGGAGAGCTGTTTATAGTTTTTATTTTTCATAACACCTAGGATACATGATTATCCTAAGTGTTGCACTTCATTATTGAACTTGGTTATTTGATTTTTGATTTTTACAAGATACGGATGATTTGCAGTGGTCTTGATAGAGCGGCCTGAGGCTGTAGTAAGCCTATACACTGGCTTTGTCCCCATATCTAATAGGGCATTTATTCGGTGGGGCTCAATAGTTTGAGTTTCTTCATTCAAGGAGAGTACATAATCCCCTGGCTTAACCTCAAGTATGGGAATTAGTTCTACATTTTTGTTTTGGTCATTGGGATTTTGGATTTTTTGGATTTGTCCTTCGACTTTGCTCAGGATGGTGAGCGAAGTCGAACCATTTGTAATTTGTAATTTGTGATTTGTGATTACTTCCAATCGTATGATTGGAAGTAAGGTATCTCCTGTAACGCAGAGGCCTGAATCTTGTCCGATGGGAGGCGGTTCTTTTCCTAAAATTCCCTTGACAAGATTTGTTATTAAAATTACAATAACTCCTGCCATGAAAGAAAAGAAAATAAAATCCAAGAAATTTAACGAATCTGGCAAGGAAAAAGAATTCGCTGTAATTCTTGAAAAAATATACACAGAAATTAAAGTTATCAGCGAGAGCCAGCGTTCCCTGTCGGATAAATTAGATACCACAATAGGCAAGGTAACTAAAAATAGCGAAGACATTACAATGATAACTCTAAAAATAATTGGAATAAAAGATGAACTTACCAAAATAAATGGCAAACTTGCCAAAATGGAAGACGATATAAGAATAATCAAAAATGACTTTGGCAGTAGACTAACCCGCCTTGAAACCTCTGTTAAATAACCTCCAACCCTCTCCCTCACCAACGCAACTGGTGATTTAAGGAAAGAAAAAAGCGTAAACGTGGCGAAGATGCGGAAGGTGGATTGCCCTCTCAAACGCGCCTCTTCTCTTGCTACTACAATAAGAAGTAAAAGTGGACGAAGTAAATTAAATAGCCAGTTGTCGGATTTGGCTAATAGCCATTTGAGTATTGAAACATTTTGACCTTGAGTTTCAGCGAATCTACCTGAGCTTAGAGTATCTACTTCTTTTACATCGAGTTTTAGGAAATCTTTTTCCTTAAGTTGTGCTTTCCACGCCTCAAACATCTTTGAGGCATTTTCATCTTTAGCGTAATTGTCTTGCGCATCTTTAATTACCTCTGGTTTCGTTATGACTGCCAATATACCCGAAACTAAAGCAATAAGGTTTATAAGTGCCCAGAGGATGAAAATACCTGCTCCAAATCCATAGAACACTATATCTATTACACCGCCTGATATATCAATGCCGATAAACCTTAATATGGCTGGGATAAATGCAACTAACAGGCTAAGCGCTGTTTCAGCGCTAAATGCGCCCAAGGTCTGCCACAGGCTGAAGGGTTTAGATTGGTCAATTTGAGTAGCCTGAATAAGCAGCATATCAGAACTTGAACCAGGTTTTAATCTAAGGGAAGGCAATTCTTCATATAACCTAACCTGACCCACAGGAGGGCCTTCTGGGATAGGACGATCGTAGATTTTATCGTAGGTAAAGCGAAATCTTCTGCCATTTGTAAACGTTATAATACCACCCATTAAATTAGTTGTATAGGAAGAAAAGGACCAATTCGTTCTGGATAGTTCAACACTTGAAAGGCTCCATTCTCCCTCCGGTAAATCTCCTTCTAGTCTGTCAGGGTTAGCCTGCAGCATATCAAAGATGGCTTTTTGCCACGCGCTATGCTGCTCGTTTGTAAAAGTACTTGGCATGCCTTTTACGCCTGCATACCAGATGCCCCATAAAAATATAGCCGGGCTTTCCTCTGGTCCAAACTGCTCAATGGTAAAAAGTCTTGATTCTATCATATTATATTTTGAAATAATCTCCTGCGCAGAGGCTCTGGCGGCTGGATTGGTCAAAAGATTTTCAAATGCTGCTGAGATTCTATTAAGATCTGGCAAGTCCTTGTCTTTAGTCTTTAATAAGGAAATAGTGTCAATGTTTGCCGGGCTTGCCTCAAACCACTTGAGCAGTTCTTCATTTGAGGCTGTGGTAAGCATACTATAAAATGCCTTATCTGTAGAATATGACAAATTAACGTTTGTAATAAAGGTCGACTTACTCAAAGCGCTCATATCAAATGGCGTAAAATCGGATAGTTTAATCTGCTCTGGAGACTGCGTTTTAAGTTTCTGCCAGAGCTCCATAAAGAAGTGCCTTGTTTCTAGATAAGACACCCAGAAATCCCTATCCCATTCGCTAAAATCTGGTTTGTTATCAAGAGTTTCTTTTGTGGGAATAAGCTCTATGAAAGTAATTGAATTTTCTCCGTATGGCCTATTATCGATGCGCGGATTAGAAAATGCGGGTCCTTCAAAATGCCTGCTGTTATATTCGTCTATTGCTGCTATCAATAAGGGGTCATCTCGGTTTTGATAGAAGAACTCAGCCGCCTTATCTGAGATAAGCGGACTCGTTCCAAACGCTTCATCAAGAAAGGCTAAATTCTCCGGATAATAAAACCATGCCAAATCGTTAAGGGTTTCATTTCCTGAAAGCGCCCTATTGACCGCTTCTTCAAGCTGGCTTTCAATAACTGCTGCCGCCTTTTCAAATGTCGGGTCATTTCTGGCTATCAACCTAACCTTTGACACATCCACTGTACTTAAACTAAGCCCGGAAGCTGAATCGCCGTTATTATGGATATCAGCGAGTATTATATATGCATTAGTAAGTCCCCATCCTTCACTTAGACATTCCTGTTTAAACGGCAAATCTCTAAGTTGGGGCAGGCGTATTATCTCAGAGAGTTTTTTGGCTAAATTAAAGTCAAAACGGGAATCTCCATGATATACGGAATTATTAATTATTGTTACGACAGCTGTCTCAACAGCTTCTTCTTTGCCTGTTTTAATCAGATGGTTAACTACTGACAGCGCCAATTGCGGCTCAAGTTGAATATATTCCATTAAGATGTTTGCTGGCATGGCAGAAGGATGAGATGGCATATATTTGTCGGGCTCAAGAAGGATATCGGAGGCAAGTGGGATATTTTTATTGATTATGGCCTTGGCTATGTCAGGGCGCTCGTCAATCACCCTAAAAATATCCAAGCCTCCATTAGCAACCACCTTTAAACCATCTTCTTTTGGATGGGTTTCTAACCATTCATAAACTTGTATATAGAGAGGGTCTTTATATGCAGATCGAGACTGCTCTAAAGCCTGCCTAAACTCCATAACATACTGAGTCTGCCAAATCTCGGTATCTATTGTGCGCAGCGCCTTGATTAGAGTCTCTCTGTCAGTATTTTGATTTATACCTAGAATGCCGAGCAATCTTTCAGGTTTTTCAAACATAAGATACTGGATATTCTCGCGAATCTCCGCTAAATGTGGCGTTTTATCATCTTTACCTAAAGCCCATAGTCTGGCAATATCTTCATCGCTCAAATGGGCAAAGAGCTCTCTAAAATAGACTACATCATAGTGAGCAGAAAAACCGATGACGATAGCCCTGCCCAATGGGTCAAGCCTATCCATATACTCTATAAAAACCACTTTTGAAGTATCGGTATAATCTGACTCAACCAAGACCTTTAACCTATCAATTGCCTCGCTTGTAAGCTTAGAATCTGATATTGAACTATCTATTATTCGAGTTATTAACTCTCGTTCTTTTTGTCCTACTAAAGCATCTGCCTGAAGTTTTTCCCTTGTAACTTTAAGGTCTGCGAGCATTTTGGAAAAATCACTTGCTTCTCGTCCCTGCTTTGCAGAATATATATAGAGAGTAAGTATATCAGTTACTCGCTCCTCACCAAGAACGCTGACCAGCCAACTTATATATTCGCGTTTCTTAACAGTATCTGTAACATTATACATCACTGATAGATTGCCAAAAACCATGCCTTCTAAGTCATCCTGAATTTTATAATCAGCCATTACGCTGTATGCAAGAGCCTTTTGGTTGACATTTGTAAGCACTCTTTGAGCAATTTCTTTATCTACATCAAATAAACTGTGTAGATTTGAGTTAAAACTGCCCATATAGCCCTTATTGTTCAGCATTATATCTGCCGTCTTATCAAAATCCCTTCCAAATACATCCCTTGCTAAATCCCTATCCTGCATAAGAAAATACGGGTCTTTCTTTGACCGATAAAGAATAACAAGCGCCGAGTCGGGATTTTCTCTTGCTACATCCAATATAAATGCCTCAACAGGTTGTTTATAATAGTTATAAGCCTGGGGAATCATTGGTATATCTACATGAAGTAAGCCAATTGCATCTCCGATTTTAACAGGGTCGTTATCTTCTGTGATACCCAATGCCAGAAATAGTTCTTCGGGTGGAATTATCAAATTACGCTCATAATATGGCCTTAGAACATCTGAGTTCTTAAATATATCGCTGATAAACTCATCCGATGCCAGGCTCCATATTGAAGTTAACCTACTATGGTCTTTGTAGTCTAAGAAGGCGAGAATATATCCCATTTCTTTTCGCTTATTCTCTGGCATAGAGCGCCAGTATTCCTCAAGATACCCAAGGCTCTTCTCAGTAGATGCAGGTGCCATCATTCTGCTGAGAAATTCTTTATGGCTATAGGCTATGGAAGTCAGTTGTTCATACTCTCCGCCAGAAACAAAAGCCTGCCTTCCCTCTTTTACGCCCTGGCTAAACGCAGCCATAAGCTGCCAGTCATATTCGTTTTGCCTAATAAAGTTAGATATAGCCTGGTTATCAACCTCTTTTCCTTGCTCTGTATAAAAGGCGGGCAGGTTATAAAGATTATCATCATCATAAAACCACGCCATAATTTGCGCATCATCATCAATGCCATTTAGCGCCTGCTGAACTATCTGGTTGTATTGTTCCTTAAGTCTTGCCGCTGCCTGCGAATATTTAGGCAAAAGACTGCCGATTGAATCAACAATTGTCATATCCACAACCGTAATGTCTATACCCTCAAGGGAGTTTCCATTTTCATATACCCTTGTAACCATCTCCTGAGCCTCAATCCATTCCCAAGCTTCTTTCAGCTTCTCAACATATAGCTGATAGTCTTCTTCTTTTATTACCGGGATATCATTTCTACTAGGCTGTCTAAGTTTAGATAATGGACCCAAAATCCTGATAAATTCCTCTAATTCTACTACAGCATCTAAATCAAGCTGGCCCTCTGTAAGCTCATATGCCATAGTTCTTCTTATAATTGCTAAGGCATCATCTTCTTTTCCTGTTTTGATTAAATAATTGACTACCTTTGAGGCAACCTGCGGGTCTAACTCTATATAACCCAGCAAGATAAGGCTTGAGTTCTCCTGATACCCCTTGGGATCCATAAGAAAATCTGCCGCAGAAGAAATATTATTCTCAATCATTCTTGCAATTGTCCTTGCCAAGTCCGGCTTATCAATTGAGATACGGGAGAAACTCAGCCCTGCCAGAGAAACTACCTCAAATATATTCGCACTCGGATGTGCCTCCAGCCACTCATAAAGCCGTTCATATGCAAGTTTTTTGTAAGTTTTTGCTATATCTTTATAATAATTATAAACGTCTGGCAGAGTTTCCCCAAAGGCATCTAGATTCATAGCGCGAAAGGCATGGGTTAAATCATCCTGACTTGCGTCTTTATTTATTCCCAGGATATTGAGTAAGCGTTCGGGCTCAACAAGAAACTGGATATCTGTATGCAGTTTATCCAATTTAGCCTTTTGTTCATCCGATGCGGCAACATAATCCAGATCCCAGAGCTCCAATATTGTCTTATCATCAAGCCGGGCAAAGAGTTTTTTTCCTGCATCGGCTTCAAGGTTAACAATATACTCTATGGCATCATATCTATCATTTAAATTAAGCGCTGTGATTTCATCTGTAAATTCTGTCTTGGCTTGCTCAAGAGAGCCTTTGTCAACCATATCTATTGCTTCCACTGCCACCTCCAGCACCACAAGCCAACCCGGCAAGAAGTCAGGATCTTTCAGGGATTCTGTGCCCGGTATATATGCACCGGTATAGAAAAGCGGTTGCCAGCCATATTTTGTTATATAGTCCTCATGGTAGGCCGCTACTAATTTCATAAGTTCCGCATCATTTCTATGCTCAAACAGATAGTCCTGAAGCCTCTTTTGCATCTCGCTATTGAAAAACTCTAGGTTCATAGGTTCCTCTATAATCCACCGCCTTAGTTCAGCATCGTCCGCGTTGTTCAGGTAAACCATAAGTGCGTTAAGAAGATCATATTCATCAGCATATCTTTCAAGGCCGATTAATATCGTCAGGTTTACAACCGGCACTGTTTTGCCATCCAAAGAGTTATGGTTATCCCTAAATTCATCTATTGCCTTTTGAATAATTACATAATCTAAAATAAAATCTTTATCCTTTCTTATGTTTTCTAATAATTCAGACGCATGTTCATCAGCAATTATTGATGGAAGCCCTTTAAATGGAAAAATAGGAAACGGCCTTTGCGAAAACTGAGTAACAGACATTGCCAGAGCCTCAGCTGCTTTTTCAGGTGGCAAGTTAAGTAGTGCCTGCTCTAGATTCTCTTCTATCTTTATCCAATCCTGTATCTCATTACCGGGTACGCCAGTAGGAATTTGTGAAAGTACTATAGCCAAATTTCCCTCTTCGCTAATCCAGAGTGTGAGTTCTTCTACTGAGGCATTTTTTAATAACTCATCTGCTATTATTGCTCTGATAGATACCGGGAATAATGAAAGTATTGCCGGCTTATCAATAACCTCCCTTAATAATAAATCTCTATCAATAGTATTTATCAACAAAAGATAATCTTCGTCCGGGAGTTTTTGCTCCTTTAAGAAGAGGCGAATTTCCTCTGTAAGCGCAAACACCTGCCTTGTATCTTCAAATATCCCCTCGGTATTGCTCTTAGTAGGAGACGCTGTTTTATCGTGTAACGCTATATCCCAGAATAGAAGCGGCAGGTCTACCACGTCTCCTTTTGAGAACTCCTCTCTACCTATAGTAGCCAAGGTTCTTGCTCTATCCTTGATTATTTCTAAGCTCTCATCAGTAATTACTATATCGCTGAAGCCATCTGGAGCTAGCATGGCTATATATTGCGCAACGAGTAGAGCCACATCTGTCTGGCTTAAATGAGTCTCGCGGCTTATCTCGTCAATCAGCTCTGTCCTCGTAAGACCTGTAAGATATGTAGAAACTGAACTTGCGAGACGCTGCTCATTCCCAGCCGAAGCATATTCAGTGATTAAGTTGGCTAATACATAATGCTTTCCGATCTCTTCGTCAGGAAAAATTTCGGCAATCTCAGGAGAATATTGAAGGCCGAAGAACCTACCGTCTGCCTGAATAATAAGGCCGTGGTCCTGCTGGCGGAAATATGCGGCAGCCTTTGCTAAAAATTCACCTGCCGGTTCCGTTGGGTCAGACAGCCTATCAACCACATCATCGGGAAATGTCAAAAGCGCATGGAGATTGGCATAAAACTCGCTTTTTCCCTTTACCTCGGCTGCGATTTCTCTAAAGTCTATCTCTCCAGCTTTACCCATACCTTCTTCAGGAGGATTTCGTAGATAATTGCTAAAATCACCATAACCATTTGCCCAGCGCTCCATAATATCTCTCAGAGACTCCTCTTTTCCAAGCACCCAGTTAAAAACCCTGACATCCATAATATCCACTAATCTACCCTGTTCATCCGTCATATAAATCTCACCGCGCACATCCCCATCCCTGCCATCCCCTAAGTGGCCCTGCTCATGCGCCATAGCGCCTATGCTGTCCGCATTAAAACGTATCGCGTCTGCCCCCGACCAGGCATCTGCGCCTGCTGAGGTAAAATTATCAAAAAGGTAAAACACAACAGGCGCCTCTTCTTTTCGCGCCTCATAGAGGTATCTCCTTGTCATTTCATAGCCTGCCAGGTAACGCAGGGCTCTAATTGAAAAATCAAACATATTAATACTTGAGCTAAAGGTAATCGGCACCTGATGGCTTATAAGATAATAAAGAAACTCATCGTCCGGATGAATAAAAACCTGCGCTTGAACCGGATCATTAAGATTAACCAATAAGGGTTCATGGCCTGTAGAATTTACAAATGCCCATTCAGCATCTACTGTCCATTTGGTCTTAGCATTTACTACCGAATAACCGGGGCTATTCGGTATCGCTGCTATAGTTAAATCCGTTGAGTTGACGCTGATAACCTTGTCCTCATTAATCTCTGCCAAGAGGTGCGCAGCCCTTACCTTATCTTCATACAATAGCCTTCCCGAGCCCGGCTTCCCAGAATAGGGATTTTCTTCTTCAGCGTTAAGCCCGAGGATATTTTCAAGCGCCGCCTCAAGATTAGCCCTAGAGAACCAAATACCTTCTTCTTCAAGATAATCCTCTAAGGGCGGGGCAGTCCCATTTTCTTTCATCTCGGCATACCTCATCAATGCAGAATACATATTGCCATACTGGGGAATCTGCCACAGCGGAATATCCTCTAAAATCTTTCTCTGTGTAATCTCAGAGATTATCTCCTGAGGATTTCCCTCTCCACCCATAAGTTGAAATAATGCTGAGCTTAGATTCAGCCCCAACGTCTGGTCAATTAGAGAGGTGATTTTTGCGGGTAAATCTCCGGGATAATTTATAACCGCACTGAGTTTTTCAAAGAAACTAACTCCTTGAAATTCGCCTTTTTCCTCAAGCATTGCTCTTTCAATTCCACGGTCAATAGCCCAGGGGAACAGCCCAAATCCGAGTCTTAAAGATAATCCTGCAAACCAAAGAGCAAATGTAGATTTAACAGTTGCCCAGATAAAAGACCAACTTCCGAATGTAGCGTCTATTGCCTTAAGCAGGATATATATATGTTGTCTTATTCGAATAGTAATTTCCCGTGGTTTATAATCTTTCATAGCTTTAAGATAAAGGGCCAGCGGGTCAATATCGGAAACAGGCAGTCCCAGATAATTCTCAAGAGCCTGGTTAAGCCTGAAGTCAAGATGAGCCCTTTCCTCCTCGTTAAATGTAAAGCCCGCTGATTGGATTGCCTCTTTAAGCCCGATTATACGGTTAGGTACGGTTTTTAGATTTACGCCTGCTAAGATATCATAATTGATATGGCTGATAGCGGCTTTGATTTCGCTGGGGCCTAACATACGGTAGTTTATAAAGTTGCCGAGCTGCTGGCTGAGAATTTTTCGCCTATTAAGTCCAGCAAACGAGAAGAGGTTTGAAATAAAAATCATAATAAAGGTGCTTAACATAGCTACTCCGGCAAAATCAATAATTACAGACCTGAGGGCATAATCAATAAATGGGCCGAATACAGGAATGGCTTGTATAAAGAAAAGTTCCGGTAGTAGAAATGCCCTTCCATATTCAAGCACGGGCTGTCCCGTAGCCACAAGATAGGGCAATATGGCGAGTATAAGTAGGGGCAAGCCTGAGATTAGAAGTTTTTGAACAAATACAGCGCCCTTATTCTGAATGTTCTTCTTTCGCCATAGTAAAATAGGCTCGACCATAAGTAGAATTGCTAAACGGAAAATAATTGCTGCTAATATAATTTTTGCTCCTAAGACTATAACCGGGCTGCCAATTGCAATAGCGCCGGTTACAGCAACGCCGATTGCGCCAAATAAGAACAGCCTGCCTCTGCGCCAAATCAGCTCTATCAGCCCTGAGATAATCGATTGCGGTAAATCCAATAATCTGGCTATTACTCCCTTTGTCCCGACATTAAAAGCTAAACCTAGCCTGCCAATAATCCCCTTTTGAATCTGGCCGATACCTTCTACTTCTTTAATGAACTGAATAATAACCTCCCGTTTATCCGGATATTGCCTGGCTAAGCCATCCATAATCTTATAGAATTCCTTGTGAATAACCTTCGATTTATTAAGTCTATCCCTTTTAAAAGCACTGCGGAGTTGGCGCGCCTCTGTTTCGTTTAGATTAAGCTGGCTTATAAAATTGTCTAACTGCGGTATGGTATTTAATGCCCGATACTGGGCTAATGCTCCGATAAATATCGCCGAGAACCTCTCACCAAGCAGGTCGCGTTTATGATAGACTAAATAATAAGCAAACCTGCTAATCCACGGGCTAAATGCAAAATTTATAACATAGCTGAATAGATACAATACCCATTCGCCGAACAAATAAATTAAATCAATGAAATTTGAGACCTTTTCTCCAAGGGACTCTGGCTTAGCTACTGATACACGGCAGGAATCAATCGTTCTATTGAGACTTGCCTTTCTCAGCGCAAAAGCTACTGCCTCTAATTCTTCAATTGTTAAATTCCGGGATTCTATGTATTCGCGAAGTTCGCGTTTTTCTCCATCTATCCATATATAGGGATAGATTGACGCTAAATGATTTATCCACTGTTTTTTATCTGGTCTGCGCAAAAACGGCAATCGGACATAAGCCCTGTTTGAATTGGGATTTATCCTATGAATGCCCTCAACGCTTAAAAGGCGGCGCAACAGAATACTTAGAGATCCGATTATGCCGGATGCGCCCTCAACCTTATCTGTAAGACTATATAAATGCCGAAATAGCCAGGCGCGCGCGCTTGGAGATTCTGCTATCTGGCCTCCCTGCTCAGCCTGAACCCTGAGAGATTCTTCTATATTAACTATTTTCTCGCCATTAAGAGCCAGGTACTCTACCACCGCTTGGGAAATATCCTGCCCTTGCTCATCAGCCCTGCTATTTAAAACTGCCTCTTGCGCTATGCGGTAGCTATCTTTATATATAGCCTCTATTGAACTGCTGGTAAGATGCCCCTTAAGCATATTATAAAAATTCCTAACCCAGCCTCTGATAGGATGGAGATTTATGCCGACCCTTCCTTCTTCTACCCTCGCATTCGTATGCCTTCTGCTAGCGAAGAATCCGAGTTTAATCTTCCTATAACCCAATAAATGCAATACATTTGCTAGCCATCTTGCATATAATGTATAGGAATCGGGAGCAGTTTTTGAGTCTGGTCCACCCTCAACCCACACAGTCTCTCTCGGATAAAACCGTCCTTCAAGAAACCGTCTAATCCTGCGGACAATGCCGAAGACAAGTGAAAGTATAATGAGATGTGAAAAAATGTTTACCAAATTCTTTCTCGCCATTCTCTGCAAGATTAAATCCGGCTCGCCGTTATCCTCGCCAACCCTAACCTCCTCAAAGAATTTAAGCATCCTAAACACAAGGTCTTTGACCGACTGAACAATCTGGTCTTTGATCATTATTAACCATGGGCTAAATGTCTCCTGCCACCATTTTATCAATATATCATCTAACAGAATTCTTTCCCACGGCAGGGTATATCCGGGCATATTTGTATTCAGATATATTATAATTGCTGCGGATATGCCTAAAACCAGAATACCTGCCACAAACCACATTCTTTGAATATTAAATTTCTTAAGCCCGGATAATCTCTTGGTAAAATGTAAGAGTAAAAGATGGGTTATCATAATGCCTGTAATAGAAAATGCTGCCAATGTCCCATTAACATATACAGTTATCTCCTTACTGAAAGGAATCTGAATTATGCCAAGGCCTTTTATTAAATAATTCTGTATTACCTCTGGTAAAAGCGCCTGATGAAACGCCATAAGAACATAAAACTCTGTCAGGAATACGCCAAAGAATATAGCAAGAAATGACAGAAATCCCTTCTGTTGCCATAAGAATGCACCAAAAGCTTTTAAGGTTTCAATGAAATTAGCCTCTTTGGTGAAACTTGCTAACCTTTTGCGATTTCTCAATAACAATTTCCCTGTCTCAAAAAAACCTGTCTTAAATGCTATCTGAAGTATTAACATATGCTTACCTGTATCTCCGCCCATAAGTTGATATAAGGAACTTCCTTCGTAGATTGGCAAAGCGCAAATAAGCATTGCAAGATGCTGGGGGTTGTTGTAGAACCCTACCCGTTCAGACAGTATTGTAATCTCTGTATCAGGGCTAATAACTCCTTCTGGGGCAATTGCTTTTGCATCCTCAATGACCTTACGCACATTTTCGGAATTCGGCTGGGTAAGTAAGCCAAGTAAGCCGTTGATTATTGCCTCGTCCTTGCCCGGGAATTGTTCTAAAGAGAGCTGCCTCGTAATAAAATATTTCAGGATTGCTTCAATGCTTAACTTTGTGGCTGAGTTCTCTATCGCCGCTATAACCTCAGGCTCATCCTTTCTTGCAAGCTCGGTCCTGTCTGCTGTTAAGCGAAATGCTACTCCTAAATCAAGGGTAAATCCTCTCTTCCATAAAAATTCCCAGAATTCCCGGGATAGGCCTTTAAAAAATTCTCTTCCATCCTGCTGACGGGCCTCTTCGCTCAAACTCTTAAACGGAAGTGAGGCGCTGGTAATTTCTCTAATTTGTTTCTTATTTCTCAAGCGGCCTACAAGCAGGGCAATCGGAGTCCGAACCTCTCGTTCTCCGCGCTCTCCTATCCTCTGCTCGGAAGGAAGGTTGACTTCTACCCTGCTAGAAACCTCGCTCTTTTGAGAGCGGTTAATAGCTACCCATATAGAAAGTTTCCCTAATAAACCCCAAAATAGATGTCTTTTAAGCCAAATCTGCATCTCATTCCACAAGATTGTCTGGGTATATCTATTTAATGCATTGGTAAGGTCCTCTTGTGTAATCTCACGTTCAAAATCAGTTCCTTCCATCGGAATCCAGTGTATGCTATGGCCTGTAAATTCAGGTTCTGTTTTTACTGCGTATCTGATAGAGGTCGACTCCCATTTCATCCTGTGTGGATTTCTAACGAAGTTTATTTTCATATAAAGCACCTTGCCCTGACTTTCAGGTATGGCTGTCTTAATAAAAAGATCTCCGGCATTTCTGAAGGACATAAAAACTCCGTGCCCCTTTTCTCCGCGATAACCCTCCTCTTCCTTCCCCTGGCTGACAAGAGGAATTAGCCAGGCATTGAATAAGACATCGGGTGGTAGCGTAAGTTCTGAATGGAATAAAATTCCCCTTCCGTCTGTCGGGATGTGAATTCTGTATTCCTTGAAATTAAGAGGGGTGTTTTGTGCCATTTGGGCAAAAAGTATGGCATCCAATTGATTCTGCATATATTCCCGTATCCACAATAACAGGTCTGTTATATTCTGCCCATAGGCTGATACGTTAAGTGTTTGGCGCGGGTCGCGAGGCTGCATATTCCTCAATAAAAGACACTGTTTCCATAATAATGCTCTCAAGGGGCTATTCTCTGGTAAGTTATTTGCCTCTCTAAAGAGAAGTGCAATCTTTATCTGAAAATCAAGTGGATGGTAAAATTCCTTTAAATATCCAAGGAATGTCTCTAATTCTGAATCTGCAAGTTTTTCTCCTGCCTCATCTAAAATACCCTTTTGAAGCTCAAACCATCTTTTTACTGTTGCAATAACCCTTACATCCCTTCCATGTTCACCAAGTGCGATTAAAAACTGCTGGGGATTTTCAAAATATTCCTTTGCGGTTTCCAGTTGCTTTCGAGCAGAATCTTCCTTTTTAAGGGATATATTTTGGTACAGAAGAAGTAACGGGTCATCAAAGTTTAATCCGGACTCAAGCTCGCTTACTCCAACCTTAAGATGCTCTCTCATATCGCTGTGAAAACGAACCATTAATTTTAAAAAGTCCGTTTCACCTGTGTATTCGTTATCCTGAAGCTCTATTGGGCTAAGTTCAGGAATTGGCGTCGTGCTTTCTTGAGGTTGTTTAATTTCCTGTGAGGTTTCTTTTGGCTTTGTCTTTATTATATTCCTTAATAATGCCTTAATTGGAGAGATAATTAAAAAAATGAAAAACCGTTTAAATAAACCAAGTATCTGAGTTATAGCATTCCTGCTTCTTTGCAAGAGTTTATTAATTGCATTCACTTTTTCCGGCGTCAATAAGAAACCGCTCGCACCCTGTATTTGCAATAGGCTCTTTATTGCAGTTTTCTTTAGCGCTTCCTGCCTTATATTAGCCAGTCTTGCGCCAGGCTCAGTTGAGTAAGCCTCAATAGGAGCTAAAAGTTGCGCATCGAGAAAGATAATATTCCCAAACCGCGTAACCATCCGTAATTTTTTATTCTCAAGATAATCTCCAAATGAGATATTTTCAGGGAGTGAAGCTGCAGGAATTATTACCACCATGTCACCTCCAAACAACATAGGCAGCCATGATTTGTATTCCTCAAAGGGTAGTTTTCTAAGCCCTTCAGGAAGTTGTTTCCAGACTTCAGGATGGATAAAAAATAGTTCTTGTGTTTTATCCTTTTTGATAAATCTATAGGAAAGTTTATTTAAATCAGCTGGTTCTACCGCCAGTCTTGACAGGGTATCAGTATTAGGCAGGGTTATTATGTTATTAGTAGAAATAACCCTTGATACAGTATCTATAAGTTCCTGCGTTAATGTGGCTTCTGCCTCACGATGGATGGGCGCTAAAAGCTCATCTAAGTATTGGCAGATAGGATAAAGGTCACTTAATAGAGAAATCTTGGCTGGGTCATTTGAGAGTTCGCTAATCAAAACCCTTATATACTCTATAATTTCTTTATTGACAGCGAGCTGCTCTCTGGCTAAGTTTACTTCGGTATCAGAAGGAAATGTAAGAAGTAACTCCGGCGGCCCTCTTTCGCTCGGTAAACTAAACTCCAGGATGCTTAAACCATCTATGGTTATAGTAAGTATTCTACCTTCTTGATTAGGCTCAGGCAGGCTTTCTTCTTGAGGCAGAGCAAGATAAAATAAAGAGGCTCCTCTTTCAGGAATCTTTGCAGGCTTCATTAAATTTCTTACCGTCCTGAGATTTACAACCTCTGTTTTTACTCCGTCATCAAGTAAGATTTCACCCTGCGTATGATAGCGGAATTTGGTATTAAGGAGCCTTACTATTGAGTCTTTTTCTATATCGCCAAATATCTCAACGCGCGTTCCCCTGCGGCCTGGATTTGGAATTTTGCCTATTGCTATTCTGTCTTCGTATCTTGGAGTGTCTTGCGTACCTGAATTAACCCTTTCAACCACTATGCGGTAACCTGCTTTATCCTTTTTTGTAAACGTCTCAACAACAACCCTATCGCCATCATCCAAAAGATGGCTAAATGAGGAAAAGAAGCCAAGGCCAAAATTCTCAGCAATCTGCAGGAATTTCTTTCCGCCTGTTGCAGTGAAAGACAAAAGGTCTGTATTTATCCAGTTCATTGAGAGTCCCGCTTCTTTCAAGGCCTCGCCTAAGTCGTTTAACTCACCAAGGTCTAAGCCCTCGCCATTATCTATGACGCTTGCATAATACTCCCTTAGCGCTATATAGACTTTCTGTTCTTCTTCCTTAAGGCCGCGGTTTGCATGAAGGGCATTGCGCACAAGTTCCACAATCGCATAATGCCTGCTATGGGAAAATTGGCCAAGCGCAAATGTCCTCAGGTTGTTCGCGGCAACTTGTCTATGCCCCGGGAATTCATCTATAGTATCCTTAAAATCTCTATCAAGTTTTGCGATAGGATTATAAGCAGCAGCTTGAGTGGTTAGCCAGGTATATAATCCAGGAATTTGTTCTAATATAGGTGTATTTAAATCTATTTGCGTCCTTAAGGCGCCAAGTAGTATATTAAAATCAGGCTTATCCTCAATTACTGCCCTGCGAGGTTCAATATAATACGGCTGGGCTGTTAAAAATGCATTATGGGCTAAATAATCAATAAAGTTAGTCTTCGGCAGCCCTCCTGCATATAGAGTGAGGCTGATAAGAACCAGTTTCTGGTCATTTAGAATAGATTTTACAACGCTCTCAATATACTGGGATTCAATTTGTTCAATCTCTGCCGGAAGTTTTCCTTTAAGTTGGGTTCGTATTCTCTCGGATGCTTCTTCTACTATAGCGTCAGTAAAACCGCCATTATCAGGAATGCCTAATCTTTCAAAACAGCTTAAAGCAACCCTGTGTAAAATATCTATATCTAAATATGTGGCGTTTGAGCCGGTTTGCTTAATTATTTCCCGATAAAGGTCTCTGCTTAATTTAACCCTGGGGTTTCTTATTGCTACCCTATTAACCTCCTCCCTTGCCAGATTATTCATCCAGGCTGTATCAATATGGGTAGAAATCTGAGCTTCAGTTTCTTTAGAGAAAAAGCTATTCCAGAAATTAGAAGTTTCTTTATATTCCTTAAATCGCCAGCTTAGTGGGCCTCTTCGCTCTAAAACAAATGGTTTTTGCGAAAGTTGTTTTCGTATATAAAAGAATGCCCCTGCTAATAATATCTCAGCAATGAATACTAAAGATAACACCGCTAAAGAGGTGCCCCAGGAAGCTGCTATAAGCGGTATAACCTTGATAACAAAGGAATATGCTAATGTCCCTATAAGATATGGCCGAATTGAATATGTGCTGCTTCTTGGCACACTCTCAAAAATTCTAAATAAGACTACCGAGGACCCTAAAAGAATAAAGATCCACCCAAGAGGGGGAACCAGGAAAAATAAAACAAATAAAAGGCCCGCAAGCTCAGCAGACAATAAGGAGGTATATGGTTTTACAGGTTTCCCTTTTATTGTGATATCTTTTTTAATCAATATATTTATCGGCGCATTTATGATAACAATTACTACGAAAATCGACAAGGCAACCAGTGTAATGAAGTTTGTAGAAAGAAAGGTAAATGCTAAAAATCCAAGTATCCATTGGGCGATATGAAATACTGTTACAAAATCTTTATTATATGGAAGAGGCTCAAACTCTGCAGTTTTATCTTGAAGCTCAACCTTAGGGAAAACCTGGGCTGGCACCTGCGGGAAACTCTGAGGATTTTTTCTCATCAATTCTGTAAGCCAGGTGATAAACTTATCCTTTTTTGAGGAAGGATATTTTTTAAGTAAATCCTCCCACGCATTGACTAATGCCTTTACATCTACATATTTTCCATAATACTTTAAACTCGCTAAAAACCTAAACCAGCCATATTCAATCTCTGTCTGGTTATGCAGAATTTCTTTGTTTCTGCCTACAACTTCCTCTATCTTGACAATTAACTCTGGCGGAACGATAACCCCAGGTTCTTCGCTGGTAAAACGCCCTATCTCTTGCAAAAGATGCCTGATGAGACGGTCTTTTTCATCGGGATTATTTTCAGTGTCTATTATACTAACTATATCTTGGACAGTTGTATTTAAATCAATACCAGCCCACTTTCTAAATATTGACTCAAGTATCAGGGATATGCGGGTTTCTGAATTAACCCCTTTTTGATTAGCTATTACTTGCCGTCTTAAAGTTTCAACCTGTTTATAGCCCCATTTTCTGTCAAATACCCTTTCAGTTTCGGAAATAGCCAGTAATGCCGAGTTTTGGCCGTTAACAGTCCCTCCCTGTTCTGGTGTCAGAACCAGAAATGCAAGGCGCCTTAACTCATCAGGCCCTTGCGCAGATAAAATCTTTGTTAATAATAATTGCTCATTGGGAGTGAGCGATTTTTTCTGTTTTGCATATTGGGCTATAGCACTTAAAGTCCTGCTTGCCTCAATGATAAGTTCAGGCAAGTCATATTTCCTATCGCGCACTCCCTCGAGTTCTCTTATAACCCTTGAATAATGCAAAACTGCTATGTCAAATTGACCTCTCTCAAGGCAAAAACATGCAAGGATGAGCCTTGCTTTTAATCTTATTAAATACGGTTGAGAGTTTAACTGTCCCATTAAACCCTGCGACATCTCTTTTAAGACATCGCGCTGGGTTTTATCAGGCATCGGGAACTTGCCTGATTCTGCAAACCTTACGAGTTCTTCGGTCATTCCCAGATAAAATCTGCCAACCCAGGGCTCTTTGGCAGATGGCAATATGTCAAGAAGTTGTTTCCATAATGTCAGAATCTCATCATCTGTATATGCACCTGAATTTACGCTGCTTGATATTATCCAGAGAGCAACCCTTGCCTGCTCTTGGGGGCTTGATATGTTATGGCTCTCTTTTATCAAGCCCTGATAAAACTCTTCTGTAACCTGAGAAGAACCGGTAGAAGCTACCCCAACTGTAGTTTGCATAGTCTTACCTAATTCTTTCACAGGAGGTAGTTCAGGCGGGACAGCAGCTGACAACGCTGTAGCAGCTTTCTCGGCAGGTAACTCTGGTAGAACAGTTGGCTGGGTTGTTAAATCTGGCGCGGTTTGTAGCGGAGCTGCCTGCGGAGTACCTACCTCGCCTTTTCCTCTTATAAAAACCCGGGACACTTCCCATTTTCCAAGTCTCTCTCTCGCCTGCACAAGAAGTTTTGACGTACTTGTATAAAGGGTGCGCCAAGCGTGGAAAAGTTTCTCTTTAATACTCTTAAAATTAAACCTTCCTGTACCAAAAATGAGCAATACTACAGCGCTAAATAAATTTAACACAATACTATCCCCGCCAAGACCTGCCATCTTTAGCGAGCCTGCATCCATGGTTGCGCTGTAAGACAAAATACTTGAGAGAGAGTCCCAAGCCCAGTTAAAGTTACTAAGGTTAAGTGAAATACCCATCCATCCCCCTAAAATCACAAGCAGTATAACACCTATTACAAGGTCAATCCGGGATGGCATTATAAATGGAGGAATTCCATGGTCAAGGCGCGTAGGCGAAGCTTTACCTTTATAAGAATAAAAAGGACTAACCGGAAGGATATTATTGTGGAACCAGAGATATGCCAAATAAAACACTCTATATATAACCAAGACGCTTATATATAAACCTATCCATACCTGCCATAGGGAAAATATTGCAGCTGTGGCAAGTGTTGCAAAAACCGTTGCCTTTCCTGCTAAATCCTTTATCGGATTGACAAGGTTTGCAGGGCCTACAACCATAAATAGAGCCGCAAAAACCGCAAGAACGATTGCCAAGCCAACCCAGCTCTGGCCTTGTTCGCCTGCTAAATAATTCCGATGGGGTTTACTGCTTATACCTCTTATCACCACAGCAGACGACTCCATTGCCACAGTTACAATCCCTTCTGACTGAACTGTTATCTTAGGATGTCCTAATAGTGTTATACCGGTTTCGCTTAATCTGCTCTCGGGTACTGCATAAGACTGAGCCGCGGTACCTGAAGCAGCGACAAATTCTGTTGTCGTTGCAGATGTTGTAATTGTTTCAGAAAAATCAGGCGGAAAAGTTAAGGATTGAGCGCTTGCTGGCTCTGATATAACCCTTGGGCCACCTACGAGGCGGGACAAGGTTGTTACGGCTGGCGATGAAGTTGAAGTTGTTAAACCCAAAGTAGGCTCAGGAGTAACCAGTGTCGCAGTTTGGGCTTTAACGTCAAGCGGTGTTACTGATGCACCTTCGGCTTGAATAGCCTCACTGCTAACTACTGCGACATAAGGTTGCGTAGGTAAAGGCAAAGGAGTTGTCCTAGATTCGGGCTCGATCAATGTAGGAGTGGTTGTTGTTATTGTAGGCGCAGCAAACGTTGGTGTGTTTACGGTAGTTATGCCGGATGTTGCAAGAGCCTCAGTAGTTGTTCCTGTCGCGCTTATGGTACTAATAGTTGGGTGTGACGGTAAAGTTGAAGTAGCCGTTTCTAAAACTTGAATATTGGTCTCTGCAGGTAAGGCGAGTGTTAGTGAAGCTGGGAGTACTGTGGTTACACTATACATTTCTGCCACAATAGAGGATGGGCTAACTAATGCTAAGCCTCTTTCTCCTTCGGGTTCTACCACTTGAGTTATGGGCGCTTTTGGCTCTACGCTACCGGAAACAACCGTTATTCTTGCTTCGGTTGAGCCAGATAATTCAGCAGTTGATAAAGCAATAGGCTCTAAGATTAAATTGTGGTCATCAACTTCTATTATTCCTAATTTGCCTTGGGCTGATTCAGCAAGCGCTGCTGCGCGCATTTTGTCATCTTCTGTTGCCGGTTGTGCGGTTGGAGTTGTAGGTAGAGTATCTATACTGGGCGAGACATCGTCTGTTTTAACAAGTTGCATTTGTTCTTTTGGCGGGAAGTTTATGAGAACCCTTGCCTGGAGTATTTCTATTTCGTTGGCAGACAAGTTAGTTTTGTCAAGAGGAGGAGCCGTTGCATCATATGCCTTTCCTTGAGGCGGGCTAATTGCTACCCGCTGACTGAACATTCTTAAAGAGTTATGTCCTGCTGAAGAATCTAAACCTCTGCCGGTTTCCGAAATCCCGAGCCTTACAAGGCGCTCTCCTGCAGGAGTAGATATTATCCCTAATACAATCTCTCTCGGAGCTGAGCCTAAATATTGAAGAGGCGATTCTTCTGTGCTTTGAGAAATAAGTTCTACGATTGTCTCCGTGCCTATATTATCCAATAATTCCTGCGGAAGGCTCTTTATTGATAAGATACCTGTCAACCCAAGTATCAGGCGCCAGACTATGCGATTTTCTATTTTAATACCTATAAGCGTTCCCTGCTTGCCGGTATGTTCCGTCAAATCAGACGGCAGTATTCTCTCAACCCCACCTCTCTCGCTTAGATATACCTCAACATCCTCAATAGGCAAACCAGCAGTTGTAATATTAGGTTGTTTGGCTCTACCCTCTGCCAAAAGATGGTCGAGTGGTATTATAGAGGGTTTAATATCAAGGGTATTTAAAAATCCTAATCTCTGTTGGCCATTGACATAATCATTTTTTAACTCTTCTGCCTCAGTTACAATTTCCTTTGTTCCGATTGATACTTGATAATAAACAGAATCTATGGCAAATACATATTTATGGGTTTCTACTCCGCCATCCTTTGCCTGACTTCCCATAGCGTCAAGCCATATAAGTTCTTTGTCAGGGTAGTAATTGTTAAACTCATTTGAAACTGCCTGCATAATGTAGAGGGCAGGGCTATCAGAAAAAGACTTTCTGTTAGAATTAAGCAGGCCTAAAACAACTGAAAGAATAATGGACCTCTGTATTTTATCTGTTTCTTTTGCCCGTGGGCTGGTTTTTAACGGCGGGGCTAATTTCTCATTAGGTGCAGCATAGGCTTTGGGAGTGTCAAAAGGAAGGTCAAAACTGGTAAATAAAAAAACCTCGGTTATAACCAAGGCAATAAGTCTAATCCACAATTTTTTGCCGCCTGTCTGCCAGTTTATCATTTAGTATTCCTATTTTAATTTAAAAACTTATTAAATTAATTTTAAATACTAATATTAAGTAAACAAAAAAATAAACAACTTCTACGGTGCTTACAGAAATTATCTCTATCTAATTAAAGTATATATTATATAGTAATATAAAGCAATATATAATATCTAAATTTTTTTTATACTTACCTATCCGCCCAGCAAACCCATAACTCTGTGGCCACACGGGTAAAACTCGTGGGACCTAAACTTACCACGCCCCCCCCATTTGGGGCGACGTTCCGATCCACCACGGAACTCTGGTGACGAGATTAGCTATGAGAGGAAGGGTATATTTCTTATGACCATGGAAAACAACCCCACGAGCATGGAGGCTGTGCGGTAATTCGCTAAATTTTAGCCTCTCCCCGTAAAAACTGTTCTTTGACAACTTAAGAATTACAAAGTAACAGCTTTCTCTTATTTTA
>JAGVOB010000013.1 GCA_020052955.1 Candidatus Omnitrophota bacterium
TAACCAATGCATAAAGGCAGCCTTTGTTCCTCAAATCAACGACTGGAATGGGACAAGGACCATTCAATTGAGATTGAAGGATATACAGGTTGTGGGGTATAAATAGTGTCAGTTCCGAAAATTATTTTTAAATAACAAGAAGTTACGCACTAATTTGCATATCTCAAAAAAGTCTCAAAAAAGTCTCAAAAAAGTCTTGACATTTCCTGTCAGTTAATGTACTTAACCTTAGATTTGATATTCTTAATTAAATAGAACATTTTTAATAGATAGGGGGTTTTATGGATACGGCAGATGAAGGTGAAGCCGATAATAAGAGACTGAGTCTTGGAAAGATGGTGGATTGGGGGTAGCAGTAAATAGTAAACAAATACCCTCCAGTGTTTCCCACCTATCTTTCCCCTAAAGTCAAAAGCCTAAAAAAGGATTACACCTTAATTTTACAAGAACTTTCTTATATGTAGATTGCTTATTTTCTCTACATGTTCTATATGCGTAAATTCTTTTACTGGAATTAGGTTTCGTACAATATTGCGGTAAAAAATAAGCTATTGGTATGGCTAGAATCTCGTGTAGGACAAATGATCGTATTAGAGAAAGACAAAACTTTTGATAATAGATGTCTAGTTTAATACACTATAGGGAGGGGAAAAATGAATGAGACCTTACAAGTAGCAAAAAAGATTAATTTGCACCTAGCCAATCCAAATCTTTCATTTCAAGAGGCTGAACTAATGGCATTGTCTCAACCAACACCTTTCCTAGCTTTATCAGCTGCAGCCATAGAAAGCAAATTTCAAACTCTCAAAAGAGAGTTGCCGGGAATAGAGATTTGCTATGCAATGAAGGCAAACCCGAATCCAAAGATTTTAGGTCTTGTACAAAAAATGGGAGATGGAATTGACGTAGCATCTTATAGAGAGGTTCTAGCGGGGAAAGCTGCTGGAATTCCTGTAAGGAAAATGTTGCATAGCAATCCTATTAAAAATCCAATAGACATAATAAATTGTGTTAAGGAAGGTGTAAGATGGTTTACTTTCGACAATTGGGATGAGATTTATAAATTGCGTAAGTTTGCCCCGAACACAAATATTCTCCTTCGGATTGCGATACCAAAAAACAGCAGTGTTGTAAATTTATCTTTCAAGTTTGGGGCTGATGAAATGGAAGCTCTTCCGCTTATTAGGACTGCAGTTTCGAATGGTCTACGAGTAAGAGGGATCACGTTTCATGTCGGCTCACAGTGTACGAGTCCTGAAAACTACATTTCCGCTCTACAAATAAGCAAAAACATATTTAAGTCTGCTTATAATGAAGGAATTATTCTTGATGTGCTTGACATAGGGGGAGGGTTCCCAATTGGTTACAGAATGGGAGTGCCTGCCATATCAGAATTTTGTTCTCTTATAATTCGCAATATTAGGAATCTGTTTCCAAATAATATTCATATTATTGCGGAACCGGGTCGTTTCATCTGTGGTGAAGCCATAACTTTGGTTACGCGTGTTATTGGCAAATCAATAAGAAAAGGTATTCCCTGGTATTATATAGACGATGGAATTTACGGATCATTTTCTGGAAAGCTGTTTGATCATTGTGATTATAGATTTACTACGGACAAGCAAGGAATTCATACGGAGTGTGTTGTAGCAGGCCCAACTTGTGACTCTATCGATGTGCTTAGCATGGATCAATGGCTACCGAGACTTGATATAGGTGATTTGCTTCTTGTGCCGGGGATGGGTGCTTACACAAGCGCGAGCGCAACCTTTTTTAATGGATTTGCTCCTACCCGTACAGCGGTTATCGAGGAAATAATTAGAACTAAACCTCGTCAACTGGACTCTTTCGCTTTTCCTTCCATACAAGAGCAAGAAAGAGCAAGAGCGAAAAAAACAGAGGTTACATATAGCTCAAAACATTTAGTAGCAAACATAGGAGTTTGATATGTTTTTTGAAGGAAATCTATTGGTTATGGGGCTGGGAAGTGTGGCTCAGTGTACACTCCCATTGATTTTCAAGCATGTCGAGTTAGACCCACGAAGAATAATCCTAATGGACTTCATAGAAGTGCCGAAATCTGTACAGTTTGCCATAGACAAAGGAGCTAAATTTGTACGTGAAAAAATAACCCCGGAGAATTATGGTAGTTTATTATCAAAGTATCTTCGTAACGGGGATATAATTTTAGATCTAACATGGGAAATCGACACTTGCGATATATTAGACTGGTGTTACCACAATGGTGTCCGCTATATGAATTCCTCTCTTGAAATTTGGGACCCTTACAGCGGTTTTACCGAAGAAAATCCGACAAAACATACTTTGTACGCCAGACATATGAGATTAAGAAGAATGATTCAAGAATGGCGAGATACTAAAGGACCAACTGGAATTATTGACCATGGCGCAAATCCAGGCTTGGTCTCTCACTTTACAAAAGAGGCACTGGTAGAAATTTCCAATATGATTATGAGTGACAACCCAGAGCCAAGTGAGAGGAATGACGCTTTGACGGAAGCAGTATCTAAAGAAGATTTTGCCGGCATGGCCCACCTTGCCGGCGTTAAGGTCATTCATATTAGCGAAAGAGACACCCAGATTGCCGATAAGCCCAAGGAAGTCAGTGAGTTTGTAAACACGTGGAGCGTTGAAGGCCTTTATGAAGAAGGTATAGCTCCAGCTGAGATTGGGTGGGGCACTCACGAAAAAACCTTGCCTCCCAATGCATTCATTCATAGATATGGGCCTGGTAATCAAATCTGTTTAGCGCAAATGGGTTACAGGACTTTTGTTAAATCCTGGATACCATCCGGTGAAATTATAGGAATGGTCATACGGCATGGCGAGGCTTTTTCTATCTCCGATCATTTGACTGTATGGGAA
>JAGVOB010000020.1 GCA_020052955.1 Candidatus Omnitrophota bacterium
CTTGGTTCCGTAGATTTGAGAAAGAACAAAATTATTTGTAATTAAAAAGTGTAAAGGATGTACCCGGTCTAAAATGTAAACGATGTTTCAGTTGCACACCCCACACCCCCTTGTGCACTATTGAAAATTTATGACACAGTGCACTAGGTAGTTTTTTGAACATCAAATTTGAAATATGAGAGCGTTTAAAAAGTCATCAACGTTCTTGATAAATGCGACCATAAATATGTTAAAATGACCGTTGGAAAATTCAATTGTGCTTACATTTAATCTACCCATTTTGGAAGATGCATTTTTAAATATAAGCACCGGATACCAATGAAGGGTGAAACATAAACATAAGAAAAATGCTTCAAAAACCAAAAGTAAAATTAGAAAAAGAAAGGATTTAATATGAAAGGATTTTTGATAAAGTGGGTAATAAATTCTTTAGCTATCCTTATAGTTACTTATATTGTAAGGGGAATTGAGGTAGTAAGTCCAATTACAGCTATTGTGGTTGCATTTGTCTTAGGCATCATAAATGCATTTTTGCGTCCATTTATAATACTAACCACCTTGCCAATAAATGTATTTACACTCGGATTATTTACCCTCTTCATAAATGGATTCCTCTTTTATGTGGTTTCTAAGCTCGTAAAGGGTTTTATCATAACAGGCTTCTGGCCGGCATTTTTTGGCTCCCTGCTTTTTAGTATTATTAGCTTTCTATTAAGTGTATTAATAAATAGAGAAGGTAAGATTAAGATAAGATTTATTAAAGAGGATTGATTTTTATTCTCGCCTTGATTTTGAGGAGAGAATTTTAAGTTGGTTTCTGTATTTAGCCACAGTTCGGCGGGAAATAGATATTCTATCATTTTTGAGTTGATTGACAATTTCCAAGTCGCCCAAGGGTTTTTTCTTATTTTCTCTTGTTATTAAATCTGTTATTCTCGATTTTATCGCCTTAGATGAAAAAAATTCTCCATTCTCCTGCTTCACGCCGGAACTAAAAAATTTTCGCAGTTCAATGATACCATATGGCGTTTGAAGATATTTATTGGTAACGGCTCGGCATACTGTAGATTTATGCTTACCAATTCTTTTAGCAATCTCATCTTGAGTCATCGGTTTAAAATGAGTCCCTCCATTATTAAGAAAATCCTTCTGCGTATAAACTATATCTTCTATTACCTTTTTGATTGTCTCCTTTCGTCTTTCAATGGCATCAATTAATGAGCGGGCCGCATAAAGCCTTTCTTTTAAATATTCTTTTGCATCGGAGGGGGTATCCTTTTGTTTTATCATCTCGTTATATTTTTTATTTAAAGTAATTTGAGGCAATTCCCAATTGTTGAACACAACCTCATATCCGTGTTTTAACTTTTTCAACATAGCATCCGGTATTAAACGCACAGGCCAGAGGGCAGTGGTTTGGCTTCCGATAGCCAAAGCCACAGCCCTTTCTGTATTAAAAGAACGTCCGGGCTTTGGTTCCAAATTTGCTATTTCTTTCATAGATTCTTTAACTTTACTGACAGAGGCTTTGAGTTTTCTTGCGATATAATCGTATCTTTTCTTTTCTAAAAAAGGCAAATGTCTATCTATAATTTGGAAGGCTAAAGCTTGCCTGCTCTGCCTGCCGAATGTAGAGGAAGGCAGGAATTTTTCTTCTTCGCCTTTAGCCTTTAGTTGGAGTAAAAGGCATTCCCTTAAATCTCTTGCACCTATTCCAATAGGGTCAAAGGTTTGAATTAAAGATAAAACTTTTTCAACCAAAGCTAGATTTGTTTTAGCAATTTCAGCCATCTCCTCAAGCGAACTTATAAGATAACCATCGTCATTTATATTACCTATTATTAATTCTCCTATTTTTCGCTCATTATCAGAATTGGTAATTAAATGCAGCTGGTTTAAGAGGTGGTCAGTAAGTGATGGAGGTTTAGTTATAAGGCTTTCTCTATAATTTTGTTTTTCTTCATCATCTTCATTCGAACCATAATCAATATGTGCTGGGTTATATTCATATCCCTCACTATTCAAATCTTCAGGGTTTTCTTTTAACTTTGAGGCGGGTCCCGTTTCTTCTATATCTAAAATAGGATTTTCTTCAGCCTGTTGCTTAACATAATCTTTAAGTTTAACCAAGGGCATCTGTAAGAGGTTAAGGGATAATCTCATTTGAGGGGTTAATCTTAATTTATAGGTTAATTTATTGGTGAGTTTTACTTCGAGAGTCATATTTTTAATGAGCCCACAACTTACAGAATGTTAATGAATGTAAGTTGTTTGGGCGAATTAACCCCGACAGCTGCAAGAAAATTTTAGGCGCGAAGCGACACAAATTTTCGAAGCGTTTTGCTGTCGGGATAGTTTGGACAAGCAACTTAGCGAACGATAGTGAAGCTAAGTTGCATCCTCACTTATTATACATTAATTTTTTAATTTAACAAGCAACATCTACCCCGCACCTTTCTACTGCGAAGAGTTACTACGTAGCAAAAAGGTGCGGGGTTTATGCCAACACATAGCTATGGATTAGACCCTTCTGTGCAACTGAAACATCGTTTACATTTTAGACCGGGTACATCCTTTACACTTTTTAATTACAAATAATTTTGTTCTTTCTCAAATCTACGGAACCAAG
>JAGVOB010000166.1 GCA_020052955.1 Candidatus Omnitrophota bacterium
CTTGGTTCCGTAGATTTGAGAAAGAACAAAATTATTTGTAATTAAAAAGTGTAAAGGATGTACCCGGTCTAAAATGTAAACGATGTTTCAGTTGCACACAATATATAGGCCTTAAAAAAGGAGGGGGTTAAATGAAACATTGTTTAGTGCTGCTGGTTATTGCTATGCTTGCGCTGGTTTCTTTTGTCAATGTTCATCAGGGTTATGCGCAGGAAAATAAGGATTTTCAAAAGCGTTTTGAATGGTGGCCGACTGACGCGAACCCGGGGCCTGTAAAAGACGAAGTGCGCTCAGGGCGTTGGTGGTGGCCCAAACAGCCCGGACAGGTAAAGCCGTGGGGAAACAGAGGATATATTTACGTAAAGGGCGGTGATGGGACAAAGCCTTCGGAGAGTAAACTTGAAGAAGCAAAGAAGGCCAAGGAACTTGAAAGAGCCAAGAAAGCCAGGGAATTAGAAGAAGCAAGAAAAGCCAAGGAAGAAGCTAAGAAAGCAAAAGCAGAAGAAGCCACGCGAATTAAGAAAGCCAAAGATCTCGAAGAAGCCAATAGAGCAAAAGCAGAAGAAGCTGCGCGAATTAAGAAAGCCAAAGACCTCGAAGAAGCCAGAAAGGCTAAAGAATTAGAAGAAGCTGCACGAATTAAAAAGGCCCAGGACCTCGAAGAAGCCAGAAAGGCCAAAGAATTAGAAGAAGCCGCACGAATTAAAAAAGCCCAGGAATTAAAAGAGGCTCAACTCGCGCAGAAAAAGGATAAAAAGACCGAAATTCATGATGCGATTGTTTCCGACAAGGGTAACGTTTTATTGGTGTCGGATTTTAGCTCTAGGACTAAAGGGGAATTTGGCACCTGGGAAAATGACCCAAAGGATGAAACGCAGTTTTGCCGCATGGAAATTGATAACACCTTAGATAGATTTAGCAAGCCAGACTATTTTGTGAGGTTAAATTATGACGTAGACTCTCCAAGGCCTGCATTTAATGGATTCTGGATGAAGCTTTATGATTTAGACCTTACACCATATGAATATGTCAGCTTTTTGGTAAAGGGAGAGAATAAATTCACGACCCAGCTTAAAGTAGAGATAAAAAATAAGAAGGGCGAAAGGGTAGTATATTTTATAAGCGGCATAACCCCGGAATGGCAAAGGGTAGTGGTAGCGCTTGACAAATTAAAAAAGGTAAATTCTATTACGGACTGGACCAAGATGATAGAATTTGTCATGGTATTTGACGATATATTAGCAACCGAAAAGGCGGGTACAATATGTATAGATGATTTAAATTTTGCAAAGTTTGGCTGGGAAAAAGCTGAAAGGAGCGTAAGATGAAATCTAAGAGTGTGTTTTTTTTACCCGCCTTCGCAGAATGCGAAAAGGGTATCCGCCGACGCTTTGTGGCGGATATGCTTCGGCGGGTTTCGCCGAAGAATGTGAAGATACCATGGCTGTCAAGCCGTGGAGCTTCACTTTTTATATTTCTTCTTGCTTTGTCTATTGTAGGAGCACAATACAGTTTTGCCCAGACAAGTTCTAGCAAAGCAGAAAATTTTACCATTTTGGTTGATGATTTTAATAAGGGCATAACGTATAACTCACTCGGCGGAAAAAATCAAGGGGATGAGGAATTACCCGGCGGGTGCGTTCCGTCCTTCACAGTCCCTCCGGTATCTACGCGGGGGTTGACAGGGCATTCCCTTAAGCTTGATTATAATGTAACCATAAAGGGCAGCTTCTCTTTTTACTATACCCTTCTTGGCGCACAACAAGGAGAGACAAAAAGCATGGTTCCTTTGAACCTTGAGGGTTACGATTATCTTTCGTTTTGGGTAATGAGCCCCCTTGAGAACCTGAACTTCAAGATTTTTCTTTATCAGGATCAGGATGACGACGGTGAGATGATACTCGGTAGGGATATATCAAGCACTGTCAAGCTTCCGACATATTATAACTATCAACCAGATCGTATCGGTAAATGGCAGAAGGTTGTCATACCGCTTGAAGATTTTGGAACGATATACGACTTTACTAAGATGTTAGAGCTTGCGTTTACATTTGAGTCAAGGGCTGTTGAAAATGAAGGCACCCTGTTTGTAGATGACATTCTGTTCGGCAAGGGGTTAAAAAAAGCACTTGAGGTTGATAAAACCTTACCCTTTGTAGCCCCGTACGGCGGGACACTTAAGAGCGATAATGCAGCGCTTACACAGGAGAGCATTCTTTCGGACAAGAATAATATTAGCGTCGAGGCGCCTTCAAGAGACCAGGAATCGAGGCTTGAGTCTGTAAGGTTTGAGTATTCTCCGGATAAAGGGCTAACTTGGCATACAATAGCTACAGACTATGATTTGAATGATAATGTATACACGGTTGAATGGGATGCAAAAGGGCTTAATGAAAAGTTGGCTTATAGCCTGAGGGCTGTTAGCTGCAGTATTTTGGGCGAAGAAGCCTTTGGTGAGCCCGTAGTAAATCTGCATATTGAGCGTTAAAGATAAAACTATTTTAAAGCCTTGGTGCCGAGATAGCTCAGTTGGTAGAGCGCGGGACTGAAAATCCCGGCGTCCCCAGTCCGATTCTGGGTCTCGGCACCTTTTGCTTTAAATGCGGTCAAAATTGAATTTTAACATATTTATGGCCGCATTTATGTTAAGTCTCATAGTTGGTTTTAGTTATATTCCAGAATCGCAAAAAGTGGAGATGCCGTACAATACCAAATGATAAAGCACAAATTTCAAATAATAAACTCTTTTTATATATTCGTCATTTGGATTTAAAAGTATGCCCGCATGGCTCAGTTGGTAGAGCAGCGCTTTCGTAAAGCGCGGGTCGGGGGTTCGATTCCCTCTGCGGGCTCCAAAATTTCTTACAAGTTTTCCACAAAATGTTATGAAATTTAAAATTAAAAGTTTTGCTATAAACTTTTCTCTAATTTTACTTGGGCTGATAATAGGTTTATTGATTATAGAAGGATTTCTGGAAGCCAACAGCTGGGTTTATAAAAAAGTTTTTTATAAAAGAATTTTACAAAAAGATAATAAAGAAAAAGGAGATAATAAATGCAAATTTCTTTTTATTGGTGATTCATGGACAGAAGGAGGAGAGGCGCCGCCTGGCAAAGGATTTCCAGAGCAGTTTATAAAGTTATTATCAGATAAAAATCCAGATAAAAATTATTTTTTTCTAAATATAAGTTATCATAGCTCTAATTCTTCCTGGGCCGTGCTAAAACTGCTTGAGGAGCTTTCTAAAAATAAGTTTGATTATGTATTTTTATTAACTGGGTTAAATAATGGTTGGAATGCGGAAGATGTCGAAAAAATAGACCAGATAGCCTTTGATATGTTTGGCCGGAAACCCCTGGGAGATAAAATTAAAACAAATATATTTTTTAAAGTAGGACTTAAGCGAATCGGGAAGTTATTTGCTATTTATAACTACCAGAGAGAAATATTTAAAGTTACAGAAAATATTAAGTATAAAGATAGGGATAGTATATATGTAAAGTTGCTTTGCGATTTAGAGCTTTCAGTAAATTCTTTTAATATAACAAAAGACGCCTATAGCCGTATTAGAGATATTTTAATGGAGAATCACAAATTAGCAAAGGATTATGATGAATTTTATAAAGTGATAAAATTAACCTTTGATAACAAGCACTTTCCTACTGAAGAATTTCTTAAATCAAAAAATATGTGGAAGCCAGGATTAATCAGAAATCTTACCTTGGAGAAAAAAAGAGAAAAATATCTTGATTTAGCATGCAATATACTTGAACGCGATTTAAAATTAATTGTAAGTATGTGCAGAGAACATAAAATAAAGCCTATCTTATTAACATATCCCGGAAAGACTCTAAATTTTTTCTGTGGGGTTAATGATGTCATAAGGAAAGTAGCTATGGAAGAAAAGATATCTCTCATAGACCAAGATAAGAGTTTTAAAAATAACTTTAAATCGGATAAAGAATTAAGAGAAGTTTTTGGAAGTCATCATCCCAACGAAAAGGGCTATGCCTTTATGGCAGAGAATATGTTACAATTCTTTGTGAATTATCCCGACCTTCAATTATAAAATACTTTGAAAGCTTTCTTTTCTGTCCTAAAGAACAAAAATTTCTTTTTCCTGTGGATTAGCCAGATAGTTTCGCAATTCGGCGACAGGCTCACCCAGATGGCGCTTATTGCCCTCATGAGCGCTCGCGCTCCCGGCTCTACGCTTAATCTTGCAAAATTACTCTCCTTTACTATAATACCTGTTTTTATAATAGGCCCTATTGCGGGCGTTTATGTTGACAGATACCCCAGAAGGAGAATAATGATAATATCGGATATTATGCGGGGGTTATTTATTCTGTCAATACCCCTATTGTTGATGAATATGAAAGATAAGATAATTTACATATATATTGCCGTTTTTCTCTCATATGCCGTTACCAGGTTCTTTTTGACGTCGAAGCTGTCGATAATCCCCGATTTGGTCTGTGGCAGTAATCTTTTAGCGGCAAATTCTCTTTCTTCTACGACTGCGATGATAGCCACTGTTTTAGGCTTTGGCATAGGAGGTATCCTGGTAGAGGCCGTTGGTGTAAGGGGCGGATTTTATATAGATAGTATTACCTTCTTTTTATCCGCAGTAATGATATTTCTTATAACAATAAAAGAGTCAAATCACATTTTAGCCAGCCCCAATGAACTACCTCGCAGCAAGCTACGAGGCATCAATTTTCTTACAAAACAGAACGCAGCAAGCTGTGGGGAATTAACCTCTCGTCCCGCCAAAGGCGGGATTAAAACCGTAGAAAAAAAATCTATGGTTAAAGAATTTATGGAAGGGTTAAACTATATACTTAAGGATTCAAAGGTGCTTTTTGTATCCGCAATTTCTTTTTTGCTGATGGCAGGCACCGGCTCCGTTTATGTTATTATAATAGTGTTTGTGCAGGAGACGCTTGGCTCTGCGACAAGGCATCTGGGTTTTCTGGTAATGTTTCTTGGGGTGGGGATGTTTCTTGGCTCGGTTGCATATGGAAGCCTTGGTAGCAAATTTTCCAAAGTAAAAGCGATATTTGCGTCTTTAATTATATGCGGTATACTTATTGTATGTTTTACGGTTTTTGTTAAGATTTTCTCTTCATTTCTTATATCCGCTTTAATTGCATTCATGATAGGACTTTCAGCTTCTCCGATAGCCATTTTGACCAATACCCTTTTACATGAGGTTATACCAAATGGCATGCGCGGCAAGGTCTTTAGCAGTCTTGAGATAATATCTCATCTGGCATTTTTAAGCTTTATGTTTATAAGCGCCAGCCTGGGGGAGCATATTGACAAGATGTGGATTTTAATTTCTGTTGGCGCAATATTCTCTATTTTTGGTATAATAGGGTTGTTGCTAAAATTTAGATATGAATAACTTACGCTATGACATTGTAATAATCGGCGGGGGCATCGCGGGACTGACGGCTGGCCTATATGCCTCAAGAGCCGGTATGGACACGCTTCTCTTGGAGGGCGTGAATCTGGGCGGTCAGGCCATTGTGACGGATTTAATAGAGAATTTTCCGGGGTTTCCTGACGGCATCAGCGGTATAGAGCTTATAACCAGGCTTAGGGAGCAGGCGGTCAAGTTCGGGCTTAAGATAGAATCTGAAAAAGCGGATAAGATTATTGCAGAAGAAAATAAATCTAAGAATGTACGGGCGGGCGATAAGGATATAGAGTGCCTTGGCATAATACTGGCGGTAGGCGCAAAGCCCATGAGGTTGGGGGTTGAGGGCGAAGAGAGGCTTATTGGAAGAGGCGTTTCTTATTGTGCTACGTGCGATGGGCCTATGTATAAGAATAAGGAAGTAGTCGTGGTTGGCGGAGGCGATACAGCCGTTGAGGAGGCATTGTTTTTGGATAGAATGTGCAAGAAAATCTACCTTGTGCACAGAAAAGAGTCCCTGCGCGCGGCAAAGGTCCTGCAGGATAGAATGTTTAAAAGCCAAAAGATAGAGTTTTTAGCCTCTACCGTGGTTAGCGAAATAAAGGGAGACACCAGAGTTGAAGAGGTTGTGCTAAAAAGCTTGAAAAACGGCAAGATAAGCAGTATTAAGACCGAAGGAATTTTTATATTTGTGGGCACAAAACCGGATACGGATTTCCTGAAAGGCGCCGTAGACATGGACCAGACAGGCTATATTATAACGAATGATGAGATGGAAACTTCCGCGAAGGGCATCTACGCCTGCGGAGATGCAAGGAAGAAATTATTCAGGCAGTTAGTTACGGCCGCCGGGGAAGGCGCCACGGCCGCGTATGCCTGCACGCACTATGTTCTCTCCTTAAAAGGCTACGTTTATAAATAAAAATCCCGATATTTATCGGGATTTCTTCTATCAGTTTCCCAAAGTTTATACATTCGCGGCCAGCAAAGTCCCGAGCTAAACGAGGGGAAAACCGCACCATTTGGTTCGCCTAACGCTCACCATCCCGAGCTAAGTCGAGGGATAGCTCAAGGAGTTATGGAAGGCTTTATTGGGATTAATTTTTATGCTTGTCGTGTTTTTTTGCGCTCTTAGAGCACTCTATGTAGTAGTCGCAAACCTCGCAACAAAAGTAATCTTCCCCCTTTTCGCCTCGATACCACTTTGTTTCGCATGTCCAATATGTCTGGCACATCTCGCAACAGCGCCCAAATTCGCCCATAGCCATTTTATAACCTTTTGTTGCGCATAGGATAATAAATATATCGGTAAATGTCAAGGAAAATCTGCCCTTTTGTCAAGCAGGTTTTTCTGTAGACGCAATATAATAATGTCAGTATTCTGCAAATAGAAAATGTCAGGTATACTCACCCTAAAAAGGGGTGAGTAACGATGTTATACCTGA
>JAGVOB010000120.1 GCA_020052955.1 Candidatus Omnitrophota bacterium
CTTGGTTCCGTAGATTTGAGAAAGAACAAAATTATTTGTAATTAAAAAGTGTAAAGGATGTACCCGGTCTAAAATGTAAACGATGTTTCAGTTGCACAATGTATCCTTTATGTAATTTCCAAGATACTGGGCATTTTCTATTATTGAGCCTTGATTCTCCGGTAGGTCTATTAATTCTATATTTTCTTTTGGTATGCCCATTTTAATCAATTCATCTCTCATTGGCTCCATTGCTTTTAAATTTTGCCTTATGCCATGAACAATAATTACTCGTCTATCAGAAAGGGTATCGCCAAATAGGAATGGCAAAACTGATACAGAAAGTATTAATAAAGATACAACTACGCTAAGTTTATTTTTCATTTAACAGTTCTATTCTATATTTTGAAATGTCATATCCTTCTGTATTTTCAAACGAGAATTCTTCATCAGAAATACCTTTGTTGATTTCAACATTTGAGAATTCCGTGATAACCTGTATATATCTTGGGTTTTTATCTTCAACATCTATTGGTTTCCAAGATAAAAGTTTATAAGGGAACCATGTGTTGTTATTTAACAGTTTGAAATCATCCGTTGTATACCAAGCTACTTCGAGGATGATTCCTTTTTTATTATCTATTTTTACGTCTATCTGAAAATCTCCTGCTGGTTCCCAAGTTTCCCAGAGCCAACCATATGGAGAGGTTTGCGCTGGATTAATGTTATGCGGTGTAAATTTACCTTCAATAATATATACATCTGGATTCTTTTCATCTTTTGTGACTCTAAGAGAATTTTGCAGCATAAATGGTTCAAGGAGCTTTCTAAGTTGATGATGAATCAAATGAAGGTGGGATGGCTCTAAAAGGTGTTTCCATGCCCCATAGGACATCGGGCCTGCTCCAAGCATCTTGTCCGTTAGCTTTTTTGTTCCCCCGTCAACATAGTATTCTGCCTGGCCAATTCTTATCAGGTCTATATTTTGGTAAAGATATTCTTCGGAGTAATATTGTAGTTTCTGGTCCTCTGTCCAGTCAGGGTGCTGGGAATAAAGTTTTTCAAGTTCTTCTTTGTTCTTTGGAACCCCGTCTTTATATTTTGGAACTATCTTTATCATATCCGGTTTCTTAAAAAGAAAGGTATATTCTGTTGTTTTAAGAACCTGCTTTACTGAAAACTCATTTTCAGAGATATTCATTTCTTGTTCTATTTCTTTTACCTCTGCCCTTAAGTTCTGTATCTTCTCTACGTTTTCCTCCACCTTTTTAATAAGGTCTTCTACGGTTGGCAAGGGGGTGGTTTGCTCCTGTGCTATGCAACTTAAGAAACTAGAAATAAAAAAAATAAAAAATACTGCACTTAAAATAATTCTTTTCTTAAACATTCGGGTTCTCCTTTCAAAAAATCTATCAAGATTTCATATTTTTTAACTTTTAGTAGTCTATCCTAATAAATTTAATTCATTCTAACTTTTTCTCTTATTTTATTCTTTTAATACGTTTATTTTTGTTTATAACACTTAGAATAAACTACTACAAAATAATCCCATGTAGACTTATTTTGACTCACCCGTTTTTCTTATTATTAAACACCTTCCTGAAGCAAAAAACGCTCAACACAATAATAAATCCCCATGAAAGAACCAAAAATATCCATCCACTTAGTTTCATATATGCCCCCATAATAATAAAGGTTGAGGTTGAGGTTAAGAATTTTTTATCCTCAGCCTTAGCCTAAGCCTTAACCTTATCTCTATAATACCCCTCAGTAAACTTTATTATCTTATTCATCATATCCACTGCTTCTGCGGGATAATTCCCGCTGGCTGTCTCAGCCGAAAGCATTAAATAATCCGAGCCATCTATTATGGCATTTGCTACATCAGTTACCTCTGCCCTCGTAGGTATAGAATGCTCCGTCATGCTTTCAAGCATTTGCGTTGCCGTAATTACAAACTTTCCTTTTAGGTTGCATTTTTTTATTATTTCTTTCTGAATAACGGGTATCTCGTATATAGGTACCGATATACCCATATCCCCCCTTGCAATCATAATACCGTCGGATACATTTAATATTTCATCGATATTCCTTATACCCTCGCGGTTTTCAATCTTGGCGATTATTTTACACTCCGGCAAACTATCCTTTACTAATTCACGTATCTTCAATATGTCATTTCTATTCCTGACAAAAGACTGGGCAATGAAATCAAGGCGGTTTTCCAGGGAGAAACATATATCCTGCCTGTCTTTTTCTGTCAAACCTTTAAAAACCAGTTTAGCGCCAGGCATGTTCATCCCCTTGCGCTCCTTAAGGATACCCGGTTTTAATACCTCTGTCTTTAAAGCTTCTCTGCTACACCCCTTAACAATCAAGGCTATGTTTCCATCATCGATATATATATACTGGCCTCTTTTAATAACATCTAACGACCCATGATAGTCAAAGGGAATGACACCAAGTTCTCCTGAAATATTTGCCTTCGTAAGCCAAAGAACCTGGCGCTTTTTTAGAGTAATCGGCCTTGCATCCTTAAACCTGCCCACCCTTATCCGGTAACCCTCCAGGTCCCCTAAGAGTTTGATATGCCGGCGGTATTTCTTGTTAAGCCCTCTTATAGAAACTATGCGGCTTAGGCACTCCTTGTGGTTACCGTGAGAAAAATTTAGCCTCGCCACATCCATGCCGCAAAACATCATCTTTCTTAAAACGGTCTGGCTAATTGAGGCAGGGCCTAACGTGCAGATTATCTTAGTCTTAACCATATATATAAAGTTTAATTTGCTGAATAATTATTATCGGCTTAATATCCAAAAAAGTCAAGCAACGAATGGAAAAGGTTACGTCAACAAAATTGTGTAAATTGCTGCAATGGGTGTTCCTTCCATTTGTTGTTTAAGTGCGTAAAGATGGCATAAATAATCCTATCACATGAC
>JAGVOB010000232.1 GCA_020052955.1 Candidatus Omnitrophota bacterium
CAACGCTTAAGAGCGGGCAAAAGGGCAAATTTTTCCGCCGCCAAAAATTTGCCCTTTTCCCAAACCTCCCACAAGTCTTAAATGCTTCAAAAGAGCAGGAGAAAATAATATCCTAATTTGGGATATTCTATATTAGAATATATAATCTTGACTAAGATAAGTCAAGCACTCTTTATGGAAAAGACAATTTATTCAAAGGAATATAAAAAAATAATTGATAAGCTTAAAGACGCTCGTATTAATGCGGGGTTGACTCAGTTTGATGTTGCAAAAAGATTAAGGAAGCACCAATCTTATATTTCAAAAATAGAATCTAGAGAGCGCCGTTTAGATATCATTGAGTTAAAATTATTAGCGAGCTTATATAAGAAAGATTTGAGCTATTTTATTAAAAATGCATAGTGAAAAATTTGAAAAGTTTCTAGAGACTGTTGATTTGGGTAGCTATCGTAAGAAATTTATGCCCATTAAAATAGTTGAAATGGATTTGCCTAAAGACATTCAGGCGTTAGATTTGCTATATAAGATATATTGGGATAAAAGAAGAATTATTCATTATGAATTGTTCTACGAGGAATATAAGAAACTATACCGGAAGAATCTAGAATTGTTTCGTAACAAGACTCAAATGTGCAAAACCTGTTTTTATAAGGGTTTGCCAGCTAGAATCTATCGTACCTGGGCAAGTATTATTACGCAAATTCATGCGGGTTACGTAGCCGAATCAGTTTTTGGAGAAGGCACCGTAGAGATGTCTTCAGAATTAGATCATCAGGGGGCTGACTTTAGGATAACTTATAAAGAAAAAAGTTGAATTACCAAGTTAAAAAAGAAACGTTTAGCAGGGAAGTAAGAGCGGAAAAGAAGCCCGGGAAGCAGCTCAATGGAAAATTTATCAGGATTGTCTATAAGGTGCCAAATTTTGATATGATTTTAGAGCCACATAAAAAGAAGGGCGGATTTAAAAAGGCTTTTAGTGAATTCAAGAGGGATTGGCTAGATACAGAAAAGATAAAAGTTCTAGATAACGGTTTTATAGTTTTTACACCAAAGATTTTTGAGGGAGAGAAAGCGCTTTACGATTAAAACAATTTGAGGGTTTCTTGTACTTCAACACTATCCAATCTTTTATTTGCAATTCTAATATAATCAGGATTAAGTTCAATTCCGAGATAAGATAGGCCAAGTTGTTTAGCTGCTACGCATTCTGAACCTACCCCGGCAAAAGGCACCAATACTAAGCCAACATTTTTGGGCATCGAAGATTTAATTAATTTCGCCGAAAGCTCTAGAGGTTTTTGTGTTGGATGTTTTATTATATCATGATCAATATGTTTTTTAAGGACATCCGGTTTAAAAACATTATCGCAGGTTTTGCACAAAAACCATCTTTCGGTCATACCGGCCCCTCCGGCTAATGCGGGAATTTTAATAACATCTCTTGGCAATGCTCCCGCTTCATGAGCTTTATAGATAGTTTCTTTTCCGTTTCGGCTAAATCGTCCTGCAGTTCCTGCTCTAACTTTACCAGCCGCACCATTTAGAAATCCTTCAGTGTAAGGTTCCCGTACTTCATCTCTATTAAAAACAGGATCGTCTTTCCAGCAAGAAATGATTGCTTCATGACTCCTTTGCCAAAATTGGAGAGAGGCCACATTTTTATTAGTATAATGCCAAATTAGCCATCTGCGATTTAAAGGAATCGCAACAGATAAATAAGCCAAGATTTCACTAAATCCATAGATAAACATTGTAGCGTGAGGCTTCATTATTCTGATACATTCATTAATCCAAGTTTTGCACCACGCAATATATTCACCTAAATCTCTTTTATCTAAATTATTGCCGAAATCTTTGCCAATATTGTAAGGAGGATCGGCAATAATCACATCGCATGAATTATCTGAAATTTTTCTTAACTCTTCAATTACATCTCCACAGATGATTTTGTTTAAAGGCAACTTATCATACTTTTTAATTTTATCCGTAATTGGGGTAGGCATAGAGGCGATTTCGGTGGATGTATTTTTTATAACATCAACTACTGTGCCTTGTATAATAAATTCTCTTTCTTTGTCTATAATGATCGGCTCAGCAAATTTATTTGCAGGCTGAAGTCTAATATGCCCCCGTTCCTTATAAAATTTTTTCAAAGTCGCATTATGATTATCAATAAGCGCAACTACCTTTTGCCCATTTTCCGCTACCGATTGTTTCCTTATCAAGATAATATCGCCATCATTTATATTCTCGTCTACCATGCTATTTCCAGTTACTCGTAATGCAAAATATTCGTCGCTAGAATTAATTTTGCTTTGAGGAATAGCAATATTTTCTTTGTTTTCAATTGCTTCAATAGGTTGTCCAGCAGCAATAGCACCAAGAATTGGAATCTGTATTAATTTTTGTGCTGATGGAAGATCTATCGTTCTAGGCCGGTTACTCACTTTGTCTAAATAACCCATTTCTTGTAACTGGCGCACATGGTAATGAACAGTAGCCACAGAGGATAGCCGAGAATGCTTTTTTATCTCTTCCAAGGAAGGGGAGTAGTGGTATTTGTTTAGGTAGGTTTTTATAAAACCCAATATCTGTTCTTTTCGTTTTGTAAGCATTTTAAAATCCCTTGACTTTCGATTCTCTTTCGATTATAATATGCGTAATAAAAAAGTCAAGAAAAATCTATTTAAGGAGATGAAAAGATGCCAGAAAACAAAATACCAAGTGCGGAAAATCAAAAAGAGCAACTAGCACAAAATGCTAAAAATCTAATTGAATCCCGAGAAAAGGAGCTGTTCGAGACATATGAACTTATAAAAGATACCGTTGTGCTAATAAAGATTATACGGAAAATACCGGTGCTGGTTGAAGAAAAAGTAGAAATACGAGAAATCCTAATTGGTCATGGCTCCGGTTTTATATATACTCTTGATAAAATACCTTTTGTATTCACTGCACACCATGTTGTAAATGATCTGAAAAGGAATGATAGTATCGAAATAATATATAAGCAAAAGGACGGTAATTGGGTTTCGGAAAGAAACGTTCAAATATTCTTCAATGATCCAGATCACGATATTTCCGCTTTGTTATTACCAGGCGAAGGGAGTAATCTAACCTCAGTCGATTTTGCTAAGCCACTGTTTAATCCGACAACATTACTTAAAGTTGGGGCGAGAATTACGTATTGTGGCTTTCCGTATCTTAGCGATAAAGGAGAATTTATCCCTATTTTTCAACAAGGAATGATAGCGGGGATAGATACTGGGCGGTTTAAAGATGACAAGGTTGCTTATATCATTGACGGTATGGTGAATCCTGGCAATAGTGGTGGTCCGGCTTTTTTGAGCAGTAGTAAAGATGCCATCGGTATTATTTCCGCTTACATAAAACCATTATTGGCAGGGCCAAGGTTAGTGATAATTGATGGTGAAGAAACGATTGATTTGCTAGGGCGATCAGCGGGTTTAGGTTTAGTAGTACCGATTAATTACGCCATAGATAGATTACGCTCTGAAATAAACAGGTTGATAGAAGAAGAAAAGCAAAAACAAACTAAGATTCAAGAACAAAAACCAGTTTCATTAGAACAGCCCCAAAATATACAAGCAGTAATCGCATCTCGGATTTCTAAAGGTTAATAAGCTTTTTTATTTTCCCCTGCTCTTTTGAAGCATTTAAGACTTGTGGGAGGTTTGGGAAAAGGGCAAATTTTTGGCGGCGGAAAAATTTGCCCTTTTGCCCGCTCTTAAGCGTTG